>JAIXOX010000044.1 GCA_027486555.1 Comamonadaceae bacterium | reverse complement strand
TCCTACAGGGGATTGCCAGCCCGCGGGGGGATGTCCTGCATTTTGTAGGAGCCCCGCCCTCGGGGCGATTCTTTGTGGTCTGCGGGGGTTATCGCGACGAGGGCGTCGCTCCTACAGGGGATTGCCACTGCATTTTGTAGGAGCCCCGCCCTCGGGGCGATTCTTTGTGGTCTGCGGGGGTTATCGCGACGAGGGCGTCGCTCCTACATGAAATCAAGAGATCAGGAAATTAAGAGGTCAGGGGATCAAGGGGTCAATGCCAAAGCCAGTAGCCGATGGCGGCCAGGGCTATCCAGGGGCCGAAGGCGAATTCGGGGGTGCTGGCTTGGGGCTTGAGCAAGCGCAAAGCCCCTTGGTTAACGAGGGATGCCAAGGCGGCAATCAGCAGCACATTGGGCGCAGCTTGGGGGCCGAGCCAGGCGCCGATAGCGGCCAGCAGTTTCATGTCACCCTGCCCCACGCCGCTCACGCCGCGCCAACGCAGGTACAGCTGGTCCATGACCCACAAAATCAGGTAACCGCTCACGGCACCCCACAAGGCATTTTCCAAACCAATGGTGCTCAGACTATGCACAGTTTGAATCAGCAAACCCAGCCACAACAAAGGCTGCGTCAGCAGGTCGGGCAGCAGCTGGGTTTGGGTGTCGATGGCGGCGGCTGTGAGCAAAGTCCACAGCCACACGCCCCACAAAGCGGTGCGCCAGGACGCTCCCAAGGCGTACACCAGTGCCCAAGCCAGACCACTGCCCACCAGCACCCACAGCAGGCATTGCACACGCTGGTTCATGGCGTGCGCCGCGCAGGCGCGCAGGCCGTGGGGTTGTGTGGCTTGCCACTCTTTGCCTTGGATTTCGGCCAGCCACTGGGCTTCTTCGTTCAAGATGTTTTGCGGCAACAAGACCACGAGCACACACGACAGCCATCCGGCCAAAGCGCCCAAACCAAGGGCCCACATGCTGGGCAAAAGTTCTGTGTTCATTTGAATCCAAAGGCGGCCGATATTTGCATCCAACCCGGGCCAATCAGCACCACCATGATCGAGGGGAAGATGAAAAAGATGAGCGGGAACAGCATCTTGACCGGAATTTTGGCGGCAATTTCTTCGGCACGTTGCCCGCGTTTGAGGCGCATCACCTCAGACTGCACACGCAGGGCTTCGCCCAAGCTGGTGCCAAAACGCTCCGACTGGTTGAGCATGGTGACCAGGCCATTGAGGTCGTCCAGGTTCATGCGCAGGGCCAGGTTTTTGAGGGCCGTCATTCGCCCTGCCCCGGCCCGCACTTCCAAGCCGGCGAGGTAAAACTCTTCGGCCAGCAAAGCATGGCTGCGCGCCAGTTCTTTGGACACCCGCGTGATGGCCGAGTCCAGACCCATGCCCGATTCGAGCGCCACCACCAGCAAGTCCACCAGATCGGGCAAGCCGCGCTGCAGCGTGTCGCGCCGGCTTTGTGTGCGCCACTGCAAAAACACATCAGGGCCGTAATAGCCCACAGCGGCTGTCAGCAGGGTAACCAAGGCCATTTGGCTGCTGGTCCAAGCGGGCTTGAACAGCCACAGCCCCAGCCACACCATCACAGGCACCACCAGCACCAAGAGGCTTTTGATGACGTAGTAAATGCGCGGCGCGTCGCTTTGCCGAAACCCGGCGCGCAAAAACTTGAGCCGGATTTGCGAATCGCCCCAGCCCTCGGCGGGCAGTGACAGCTTGTACAGCGAATCCATCCAGCGCGAAGCTTTGGGCGCAGCGGCTGTGGGCAGCGCGGTGGGCGTGCGGGCCACGCCCACCAGGTCCTTGAAGCGGTTTTGTTGTTGGCGCTGCTCCCAATAGCGGTTGAGCGCAAACACCGCCATGACCACGGCGGCAAACACCAGGGCGCACAACAACACCAAGAGCATGGTGGGGTTCACATTGAACATGGCTTCAGACCTTCACTTGCACAATTTTCCAGAGCCACAGGCCCCCCAGCATCATCATGAACAGGCCAATGCTGACGATGCGCAAGCCCTCGGGCGTGCCCCACAAACTGTCCATGTACTTGGGGTTGAGCAGCGTGAGCGTGCCGCCCAAAATAAAGGGCAAGGCTCCCAGCACCACACCGGAAAATCGCCCTTCGGCCGAGAGGATGCGGATTTTGCCGGCCAGTTTGATGCGCTCACGCACGGTTTGCGCCAAGCCCCCCAGCAAATCGGCCAGGTTGCCGCCGGTCTCGCGCTGGATCACGATGGCGACCACAAAAAAGTCGAGGTCGGGGCTTTTGACGCGTTGCGCCATGTTGGTCAGTGCATCGGCAAAGGGCAAACCAAAATTAATCTCGTCCACAGTTTTTTTAAACTCACGGCCAATCGGGTCGGCAAACTCCTGGCCCACTGTGCTCAAGCCCGAAGTCAAGCCCTGCCCTGCGCGCAAAGCGCGTGACAAATAGTCCAGAGCCTCTGGAAACAGTTCTTCAAACTTGCGCCGCTGCCGCTGGTCTTTGCGCAGGTGAAACAACCAGGGCACCACGGCCAGCGCAAAAGCCACCAGCACCGCCGCTTGCAGCGACAGCCTGAACAGCACCCAAGACAGCAAGAAGCCGCCCAACCACAGCACCAGCACCATGCCCAAAAACGCCATGGGCGATTGGGTGGACTGGGTGCGCATGAGCAAATCGGCCAGGCGCTGAAAACCCGGCAGTTGGTACAGATAAGCCTGCAGGGCGTTGTTGGGCGTGCCCGCCGCCGTTTTGAGCAGCAAGTCGTCTGCAGTGCCCACGGGGGTGTTGCGCACAAATGCGGCCAGTCGTTGGCGCTGTGCCCGGCTTTCTGCGCCAAATTGCCGCTGCCACCAACTGGCCAGCACCACCACCGTGCCTACCACCAAAACAAAGGTGGCCAAGAGCACCGCCCATGGCATGAGTTCGGGCCAAGTCATCGTGTTCATTCGTTAAACACCAAGGGGTTGAACAATTCTTCGGCCAATGCCACGCCACTGAGCTTGAGCCGTTCGGCCAGCAAGGGGCGAATGCCCGTGGGTTTGAAGCGGCCCAACACCGAGCCGTCGGCCCCCACACCCGAGCGCTCGAAGTGGAAGATTTCTTGCGTGGAGATGACTTCGCCTTCCATGCCCGTGACCTCGTGGATGCTGGTGATTTTGCGGCTGCCATCGCTCAGGCGCGTGGCCTGCACGATGACGTTGATGGCCGAGGCAATTTGCTGGCGCAAGGGTTTGACCGGCAAGCTCACACCGCCCATGCCGACCAGGTTTTCCAGCCGCCCCAGCGCGTCGCGGGGGGTGTTGGCGTGCACCGTGGTCAGCGATCCGTCGTGGCCGGTGTTCATGGCTTGCAGCATGTCAATGACTTCGCCGCCCCGCACCTCGCCCAGCACAATGCGGTCGGGCCGCATGCGCAGGCTGTTTTTAACCAGCGAGCGCATCGAAATCTCGCCCCGGCCTTCGGAGTTGGCTGGCCGCGTTTCCAGGCGCACCACATGGCTTTGTTGCATTTGCAATTCGGCCGTGTCTTCGATGGTGATGATGCGTTCGTGCTCGGGGATGTAGCTCGACAAAATGTTGAGCAAAGTGGTCTTGCCCGAGCCGGTGCCTCCCGAAATCAAAATATTGGTTTTGGCCTTGACCATGCCGGCCAGCAACTCGGCCATGCCCAGGGTCAGAGCCCGGCGCTCAACCAAGTCGGCCATTTTGAGGGGCTTGACGGCAAAGCGGCGGATCGACATCGCTGGCCCATCGAGCGCAATGGGCGAGATGATGGCGTTGACGCGCGATCCGTCGGGCAGCCGTGCATCGACCATGGGGCTGGCTTCGTCAACGCGGCGGCCCACACGCGAGACAATTTTGTCGATGATCTTGAGCAGGTGCGTGTCGTCGTTGAAACGGATGTTCACGCGCTCGATGCGGCCGCGCTTTTCCACAAACACGGTGTCATAACCGTTGACCATGATTTCGGAAATGTCGGGGTCGGCCAACAGGGGCTCCAGCGGCCCCAGGCCCAAGACTTCGTTTTGCAAGTCGGCCACCAAAGAACGGCGTTCTTGCTCGTTCATGGGCATGGCTTCTTCGTCGATCAGGCCCAGCAAAACGTCGCGCAGTTGCGAGCGCAGTTGCTCGGGCTGCATGGCTTCGGCGGCGGCCAGGTCAATCTTGGCAATCAGCGACTGGTGCAACCGTGTTTTGAGGGCGTAATACGTGCCCGACACGGCTGGGGCCTTGACAAAGGCCGACGCGGCCGAGGCGGTGGGGGCCAAAGCGGACACCGCCACCGGTGTGCCATTGGCCAAAGCCGCTGCAGACTGGGCAGATGCCAGCGCCGCATCGCTTGGGGTAGCGGTTTGGCCGGGTGTGGGCCCAGAACGGGGTGGCGCAGCAGGGCTGGCCCCATAGCTCCAGGCGCTTATTTTTTCCTTAAGCGTTGCCATATGGATTTGTCTTTCGTGGGTTGGCCCGACCAATCGGCGGCCCAGGCCGCCACGGCACGGCTGTAGTCGCAGCGCAGCTGCAAAGTGACCAAGGGGATACCTTGCACCACCGAGGCCTTCATGCCAGGCCCATCGGCGGGCAAAAGGTGCAGGGGTTTTTGTGGGTATATGCGTTGAAACTCGGTCAGCTCCAGGTCGGACTTGCCCGCCACGCGGTTCATGGCAAAGTTGAGTTTGGCCGCGCTCAGGCCCAGGCTTTCCCACAACTGCTTGATTTGGTTCAATCTACGCAAAGAAGGCATGCTGACTGAAGACAAGACCACGGCTTGGTCAAGCTGCTCCCACATGCGCAAGCCCACCGGGCCGATGTTGCTGCCCAAGTCAATCAAGATGAAGCTGTAGAGCGGCGACACAAAGGCCAGCAACTGTTCCACCTGCGCGGGCTCGATGCCCATGATTTTTTCGAACGAAGCGGGCGAGGCAATGAAGTGAAAATTGTCGGCAATGGGCGTGACCATGGAGGCGAGCAAGGCCTCGTCCAAGCGCTTGACCTCGTTGCAAAAGTCGGCCAAGTCGTGCTCGACTGGTTTGCGGGTGAGGTAAACGTCGGCATCGCCAAAGGGCAAGGACAAATCAAGCAGCAAAACTTTGGCAGCGCTGTCTTTGGCCAAAGCCGCCGCCATGTTGACCGCCAAGCTGGTGCTGCCGTCGCCGCCTTTGGCCGACAAAAAACCGACTTTGAGCGAGGAACGCTGCACCGGGGTGCCCTGGCTGGGGCTGTGCAGGCGCTCGCGCACTCGGGACAAAGCTTCATGCCAAAGCGCTGCGTCGGGGGGCAACACTTCGCGCACGCCCATTTGCATGAGGCGCAGCAAAAAAGCAGGCTCGGGCTGGGCGCAAACCGGCAACACGGCGGTTTGACCCATTTGCTGGCAAACCCTTTCGAGTTGAATCAACAAAGCTGACGCATCGTCAAAACCGGCCACCAACAGCAATTCGGGTTGGCGGAACAACACCGTGTCGAGCAGGTCGGCCAGTTGGCCGTGCACCACGGTGACACGGTCGTTTTTGTGCGGCACAAAGCCCGTGGGCAGGGACCAGTTGGGGGGGGCGTAAATGAAGATGTTCATGGCAATGGAGCGGTCTTGAATCAGGAGCAGTAGTTGTTCACGTTGTTCAATCCGGCGGGAAAGTTGTTGCGCATGCTTTCGCGCAGCACGGTGGTGCGGTTGGGCGGCAGCGCCAAATCCAGCGTCCAGCCCGGAAAGCGCAAGGCCAGGTTCACACCCGTCAAACTGGCTTGAACGTGTTCGCAGGTGTTGTCGGTGCAGCCGACCGGAAAGTAACTCAGCGTCAACCAGTCGGGTTGGTCGGTCAAGTCGCTCTGAACCGTGGGGGTGCTGGGTGCGGTGTAAGTGGCTTGGCCCGTGATTTTGAGCAAATACACCACCTTGTTGGCGATGGCTGTTTTTTGAATGGCCGACTCGCTGGTGCAGATGCTGGCCATTCTGGCGGCGATGCGGGTGGCTTCGGCGGCAGTGTTCCAGACCAGCAGGGTGCGGCCGAACTCCAGGATGCCGATGAAGACCATCCAGAAGATCAAAAAACACAGGGTGAATTCGATCAGGGCAGTGCCTTGTTGACGGGCGTGTTTCATCTCAGTGGACCTGCCTGAAACTGGCGCTGACGGGACCAAAGCTCACACTGGGCCCACCAAACAAATCAGAAAACACAAAGGTGTAGGGGTAGGCGGTGGCGGTCACCGTGGTCACGTTCATGTGGCTGTTGGGACTGCTCGCGGCGTTGGCGATGCTTTTTTTGGCGGCAGTGTTGCTGGCGTCTTCAATGGTCAACACGAAGCTGGCGTCGTTGAAACCGGGCAACAAGTTGTCCGAAGCCAGGCAGGTGCTTTGGACTTGGCCTGTTTTAAAGAGACACAGGGCTGTGGGGTGGTTTTGCCCGGGCGCTTGCACCGACAGGTAGCGCGCGGTGTGGTGGGCTTGGTGCACCAGAATTTTGTAGGTGTAAATCAAGCGCCCGGCTTCCACCAAGCCCAGCAAGAGGGGCACCATGAACAAGGCCAAAACCACCGCCAGCTCCACCAAAACCGCACCGGCTTGCAAGCGCGCACGGCGAGCCATGGGGTGCCTGTGCTGAATGTGCCGGTTGGGGTGAGGCGTCATCATTTGGCCAAAGTGGGCGCATAAGGCCCTTCTGCAGCGTTACCCCCCACACCCACCGTGACGCAATTGGAACTGGGCAAGGAACTGGCCACCCGCCGGGCATCGCTCCGGTAAGTGACCGACCCACCCGATCCGAGCTCAAGACAAGCCCAGCCCAACACCGTGCTGCTGGTGGTGCTGGAAGCACTGACAAAGGGCACGGCCATCAAGCGGCGGTTGGACAAACCGGCTCCAGTGCCGTAGGTGGGATCGGATTCGTAGCGGGCTTTTAACGCGGTGCTCAAGCTCGTGGCCATGGTGTTGGCGCCGTCCACACCCACCGAAGTGCCTGCCACCGTGGTCACGCCACACACGCCAGACGATGCCAACAGACTGGCGTACTGTGTGGCTGTGCCCGTCAGGCTGGTATTGACCAGGTCGGCGTAACGCAAATTGGCCAAAACCACGGCGGCAGTGGTGGCAGCCGTAAAACCAAAATCCGGACCCGTGGCGCTGCGAACCACCAAAGCCAGGGGCGGTGCACACACTTTACGGGTCTTTTGCAGGCCTGCGCGCGAGGTGGCTACAGGCAGTGAATCGCCAAAACCGGCCCAGTCCATGAACAGGTTGATCCAGCCCGTGTGCATGGCCGTGCATTCAACAAAACGGTAGTTGGTGGATGCGGTTGAAGCGGCAAAGTAAAAACCGTTCAAGCTGGTGCTGAAGCGCACATCCGAGGGTGAGACTGCTGCGGCAGTGGATTGAAAATTTTGTTTGTTCAAAGTGCTGGCCACCCGGCTGCCTGAGGCGGCAGCGCGCAGGCTGGCACCGGGCAATCCATTGAGTTCAGCAGCGGCCGACAAGGCACAAGCATCGGTGGCGTTTTGCAGTTCGCCTTGCACGACCATCAAGCGACTGCCGTCCACCACAAAGCCCAACACCACCACCAAGAGCACCGCGGCCAAGGCCGTGATGACGGTGAAAACGCCACGCTGTGCTAAGCGGGGGCTGTGCGTCATTTCGCCTGGATGGCGGCTGGCGCAGGCAGCCCTTTGTGGTGGATCTCCAGGCCACGCAGGCTCTCGGTAGCGCTGGGACGGCCTGCACCGGGTTGGTTGTTACTTGCATCTGGCACGGTGGGCGGCAAACTTTGCGCCGCCTTGGCCTCGGTCAAAGCCACACCCCACCGTGCATCCAGTTCAGGGGTGGTGCTGACACAAGCTTGCAACAGGGCTGTAGCCAACAGCAACAGCCACGGCCCGGGTCTAAAGCACCGTTCAGAACCGGCGCATGGGCTGGACAAGAATTTCATGTGTTTCATGACGACTTGCTCATTTTTTGGGCACCGATTTGGCTGGGGCCGGGTTGCCTTCCATCTTGCCTTCAAGCAGCAACTGCGCACGCGAAGGGGGCGTGAAGTTGTCGGTGGGCAGTGTCGGAGGCTTGTCGGTGGCGCTGACCAGGCGTGGGCTGACCACCACGATCAACTCTGTCAACTCAGAGTTGAATTCGGTGCTGCGAAACAGTGCACCCAAAATCGGGATTTCGCCCAACAAGGGAAATGCCTTGATGGATTCGGTGATGTTGTTGCGCATCAGGCCGCCAATGACCAGGCTTTGGTTGTCTCGCAGTTGCACTGTGGTGGACACATTGCGGGTGGTGATGGCCGGCAAGATGGAGGTGCTGGTGCCCACCGACAACACCAAAGGTTCTTTGGAGATTTCAGACACCTCAGAGGCCACCCGCAAGCTGACCCGTCCACCATCGAGCACGGTGGGCACAAACTTCAGGCCCACCCCAAATTCGCGCTCGTCCAAGGTGACGGTGGAGCCATTGCCCCCGTTTTGCGTGATCGGGATAAAAACTTTGCCACCGACCAAAAACTTGCCCTCGTGACCACTCATGGCCACGATGGTGGGCTCGGCCAAAATTTTGACCAGGCCGTCGTTTTTCTTGCCTTCGAGCATGGCCCCTTTGCCGGTGATGCCGCCGCCCAACAACAAACCCAAGCTGCCGTCTGAGGCACCACCGACCACATTGGAGATGATGTTCCAGCGCATGAGGTCGCCCCGCTCCACGCCTTTGACGCCAAGTCTGTCGAGAAGGGTTTTGGAGATTTCGGCGATCTTGACGTCCAGCATGACTTGCTGGGGGTCTCGGATGCGCATGAGGTTGATCACTTGAGAGCGTTGGGTGGTGGCCGACAAATTGCCCATACCGCCTGAATTGGCAGCGCCAATACCGCTTCCCTGCCCTTGAAACTGGCCATTCTGACCGTTTTGGCCACCGCCCTGCGGATTGCCAGTGCCAGCCGAGGCTTGGCCAGCAAAGCCGCTGCCTGGCTGTATTTCACGCAAAAAGGCTTGCGCCAAGTTGACCACCGAGTCGGCCGCAATGGCGTCAGACACCATGCCGCTGAGCACAATGGAGCCCGAGGCGCTGGTGAGTTTGATGTCTTTCTCTTGAGGCAGCACGCGGCTGAGCACGTCGGCAAACACACCCAAATTCACACCCACCGTGAGGTTGACGGTGCGGGATTCACCAGTTTTGTCCCACAAAATCAAGTTGGTGGCCCCAACGCTTTTACCCAAAATGTAGAGCTCGTTGTTTTTGACCAAGGTGAAGTCGGCCACCTGAGGGTTGCCCACGGCCACACGGCTGGCGGCAAAAGGCAACACCAGCACATGGGCGCGCCCGGCTGCAATGTCGAGCACCACCGGCAGGCGGTTGGCCGGCAAGACCGATTTGACGACCAGCGGCTGGGTCAACGCTGCGGCTGTGCGGGGCGTTTTTTTGTCGGCGGCTTTGGACTCTGCGGTGGCGGGCGTTTTGGCTCGTTTGGCCGCAGTTTTGGACTCGGACCTGCTTGTGCCTTCAGAAGCCGGTTTGACCATCAGGGATTCGCGGGTTTCCAGGGCCCAGGCTGGGCTGGTACAGGCCCATAGCAAACAAAGCATGGCCAAAGAACGGGGAGAGCCGCTGGAAAAGAACGTGGCCAAGGTTGGCATCAGGGTTGCTCCTCGCGCTTGGCGATGCCACGAATCGAGGTCACCGTGTCAGTTTCATCAGAAGTGGGGCGCGCTGGGCGGGGGGCCGCAGGCGGTTTGGCTCGGGCTTGAGCAGCTGCCGGTGCGGGCGCGGGAGAGGGGGCCACTCGCACAGGCTCGGGCGGTGCAGAACGCAAAATGTCGCTCAGGCGGGTGCCGTCAGATCCAGCCACAGCGGTGTCGTTTTCATTGCGCAACACCAAAGACAGGGTGCCGATGCTGCGGGCCAAGTCGAGTTTTTCGGCCTCGCTGGGGGTCAACTCCAGCGTCACGGCCTTGACCACTTTGGGCTTGGTGGCATCCGTTTCGGTGTCTTGGGCCACGGCCAGTACCTTGATGCGGGTCAGCACCGTGGTGGCAAAAGGGGCGTTGGCCGCGTCTTTGGCGCTGACCAGCACGTCGACATAACTGCCGGGCAAGGCAAATCCGGTCACGCCCACCACTTCGTTCACGCCCACTGAAATGGCGCGTTTGCCCGATTCGATGGTCGAAGCCAGACCGCCCCGGGCATCGACCGCTGCGAGCTTGGGCTCAAGCAACAGTTCACCAGGGTAAACGGGGTGCTTGGCCACGCGACCGACCACGGCACTGGCTTTGCTGAATGATTGTTCAGGGGCTTTGCCCTGAGGCCAAGCCATGGTTTTGACTTGACCCGACTCGATCACTTGGCCGGCAGCAATCGGGGAAGCGGCCACCACCAGCATGACTTCAGTCGAAGCGGCAGAAGGCCCCAGCAAGCCCAAGGACTTGGCTGCAAAAAAAGTAGCCAAGGCCCCCAGTAAGAGGGCCATGGCTGTCAAAGAAAGCTGCTTCACTGGAGCAACTTAGTTGATCGCGGTTGTGATTGTTGTAAAAGCAGTACCGATGGCCGTTGTCAAGGCGGGCAAAAATGCCGCCACAACCACACCAATCAAAGCCGCCAACAAGACGTATTCGATCATGGTGGCCCCTTTTTGACGCTTGGCCGCCAATGCACCTTTCAGACGCGTGCTCAAAAGACTCAAAGTTTTCATCTGGATTCCTTTCGTGGTGAATGCGAAAACAACAAATTCGCCTTCGCTAGCGAATTCTCATTTAAATTATCAAAGACGTCAAGCAAGTGCTTGCTTTTAAAGCTTTTTTTGCTTTTCGCACTTTTTTGTTGCATCAACACCACAAAATAACAAAACCCATCAAACCCTCTAAATCACCACAAAATCAGCATTGACCAAGGTGCCCGTCACCCCTTGCAAGGTGGCAAATTGCACCGCCGCTGCGGCGCCCGTGCCGTCGGCGTCGTAGAGCAAAGCGCCGTTGCTGGCGTTGTAAACAATGCGGTGCGCCGCTGTGCTGGCACCGGTGCCAAGGGTGAAGGCGGTGGCCGCCAAAGTGCCGGTGAGCGTCAAGGCACTGAAGATGCCGGTGTTTTCCAGGCGCATGGTGTCGTCGGCCACGTTGTAGCCCGCCACCGTGTCGATGTTGGTGGTGCCCAGTCGGGAGTTGAAGACAAAGAAATCTCTGCCCGCGCCGCCGATCAGGGTGTCGTTGCCCAAGCCGCCATTCAGGGTGTCGTTGCCTGCGGCACCATCAATGATGTTGGCATTGGCGTCACCGGTCAGGGTGTCGGCTGCGGTGCCACCGGTCAGGTTTTCAACCGAGTGACCGACCGTCAAGACGTCGGTGCCCGAGCCTCGGGTGTTTTGGTTGGCGGTGCTGGCCAAGCTGAAGGTGACCGCAGCGGTGGTGCCCAAAAAGCTCACCGTGTCAATGCCTGCGCCGCCCGTAAAACGGTCGTTGCCCGCGCCACCAATCAGGGTGTCGTTGCCATCGCCACCGCTCAGGGTGTCGTTGCCCGCCAAACCTTCCAGCCGGTCGTTCTGGGCTGTGCCAGTCAGGTTGTTGGCCAAAGCGGTTCCAAGAATGACGTTCACCGTGCCAGTGCCCGGGCCGGGGGGTGGCGGGGGGGGTGGTGGTGGCGGTGGGGGCGGCGTGACAACGCCAGTGCCAGGACTTGGGCCGACCAAGGGCACCGCTGGCGTGTCCAGCGCGGCGTTGGGGTCGAGCAGGTTTCTGTCGCTGAAGGCGATGTACTCAATGCCGGTCAACCAGTCGGTGCCCTCGGCCCCTGCCACCATGGTTTTGCCCCCCGAGCTGGTGATAACGTAGGCACTGGACAGGCCCTGAAAAACCGCCCAGTCCAGGCCAGCGCCGCCGTCCAGGCTGTCGTTGCCCAAGCCTCCAAACAAGGTGTCGTCGCCTTCCCGGGCCTGCAAGTGGTTGTCGAGACTGTTGCCTTGCAGGCGGTCGTTGCCGTCGCCGGTGACGGCGTTTTCAATGGCGCTGCTTGCGCCCATGTTGATGAAACGGGTGCCGCCCAAGGTCGAGGAGTTGCCCGCATTCAGGTCCAACAAAATGTCTTGGTACAAAGCGGCACCGTTGATCCAGTCCACACCGCCGTTGGTGTCGGTCAGGTTGATGCGGCCGGTTTGCCCGGTTTGGGCTTGGGCTGTTAAAACTTCATCGGTGTAGTGGTAAATGTTGTTCACATCAACCGCCGCCCCGAAACCACTCAACTCCACCGTGTTGAGCCTGCCGGTGGACCCTCTCAAGGTGTCTTGAATGCGCACAGACCAGGTGCCGGCCAGTTGTTCGCCGCGCAGGCCATCCAGGCCAAAGGCATATGTCAGGCCAAAGTCAGAGCTTGCCGCCGTGCCCGTGGTGCCGTTGTACAAATTCATGCTGGTGCCAGAGGGCGAGACCAGCTGAATGCGCAATTGCGTCAAGTCAGCATGCGTGAAGTTCAAGCTCAGCGCCACATGCTCCAAAGACATGTTTGGCGTCACGTTGAAGTTGTAGGTCAGGGTGCCAGCGTCCACCATGGCCACGTTGGCGTTGATCAGGCCACTGGACAGGGTCAACTCGTTGGCCGATGTTTGCGCTTGCGGCATGAACAGGCTCCAGACCTCGGCCATGCGCACGGCGTTGTAGGCGTTGACCATGCCATAACCGTAGTCTTCGCTGTAGTGCAGGCCACCGCCGTTCCAGTTGTTGGCCTTGTTCCAGCGCCATGCAAAGTGTTCGAAGTTGACCGGCCCCCCATAAACACTGCCCGTGCCTATGGCGCTCAAAGACAAAATGCCATGCACGTCGCGCCAGCCCAGCAGGGGGTTGGCGTCCAGCATCAAGGCCACCACGCCCGACACAATGGGTGCCGCGGCCGAGGTGCCGCCAAAGGCGTTGGTGTAGTCGCCGGCCAGCAAACCGTCGTAGCCCAAACCCATACCCAGAATGTCGGTGGTCACCGAGCCGGCCGGTGCGCTGACCAGGATGTGTGCGCCATAGGTGGAGTAACTGGCCACGTAGCCGTCGGCCCCAATCGCGGCCACGGTCACGGTGTGTTGCGATGCATCCAGGCCGTCGCCATTGCCGTTGGCGTCGTAATTGCCCGCCGACTTGATGGTGATGGTGCCCAGACCATTGCGGCCCAACACGGCCGCGTTGTGGAATTTTTCAATGTCGGCCAGGGCCGAAAAGTTGGCCACCGCGCCATAACTGTGGTTGGTGACATCAAAAGATTGCATTCCGTCCAAAGTCAACAGGTAGCGGTCCCAGTTGAGGTTGATGTCGTCAGGCCCACCAAAAATCGTCACGCCCGTGATGCTGCCGTCAAAAGACACACCCACCCCGCCCAGGCCGTTGTTGTCTGCGGCAATCAAGCCCGCCACAGAGGTGCCATGGACGTCCAACTGCGTCTGGGGCACGCCGGTGTTGACCATGCCATTGACGGCCACCAGCAAGGCACTGAAAAAGTTGGTGCTCAGGTCCCAGTGGGTGGCTTGCACCCCCGAGTCCCAAACGCCGACACGCACCCCCTGCCCGGTGTGATCTGCCCACACGCGTTCGATGCCCGTGGTGTTGTTGAGCCCGGCAAAGCCAAGCTTACCGATCATGGCCATATGCCATTGGCTGATGTACAGCGGGTCGGTGGGTTTCAATGTTGGAATGATCATCGCGAAGGCTCCTTGATTGAAATGTGTTCAACACGCAAGGTGGGATAGGCCTGCATGCAGACCGACTGCGCTTCCCATCGACCTTGAAGACCCATCAAAGTGCCAGGCGCAAAACCTTGAACACTCAGACCGGTCAAACTCACCAAATCACCGCTTTCGGTGCGAAACAACGGGCACACCACGCCACCGGGCACCACGACGCCGCGCAACAAGACAGGGGATAAGGAATGACTAATTTTAGGTAATCCGAAATAAAACGACATGCAAACCAAGAAAAACCACTTTTTTGACATTTTTTTCTTGAAAATGTATTTTTTAGATTTTTGAAGATATTGGTCATTTCATCACTTTGTATGCGCATCCTCTTCATTCACCAGAATTTTCCGGGTCAATTTCGCCACTTGGCCCCCGCCATGCAGGCGGCTGGCCACAGCGTGCGGGCCTTGGCCATTCAAGGCAAAGGCTTGACAGGCGTGGACATGGTGCGGCACCAGCCCAATATGCAGCCCAGCAAAACGATTCACCCTTGGCTGGCCGAATTTGAGACCAAGCTGATCCGGGGCACCTCGGCGCTGCAGGCCATGCTGGCCATGAAGCAACAGGGCTGGCACCCCGACCTGGTGGTGGCCCACCCCGCTTGGGGCGAGGCCATGTTCATCAAAGAGGTGTGGCCACAAACCAAGGTTTTGGCGTTTTTGGAGTTTTATTACAGCGCCACTGGCCGCGACGTGGGCTTTGAGCCGGGCATGGACAACCTGAACATGGACACGCTGGCGCAACTGCGCCTGAAAAACATGACCCACATGCTGGCCCTTGAGTGCATGGACCACGGCATGGCCCCCACCCATTGGCAACGCAGCACCTTTCCCAGCCCGTGGCAAGACCGCATCGATGTGGTGTTTGACGGCATCAACACCCAAGTGGTGCGGCCCGATGCCAAGCCGCACATGCAGCTGCAACACGCCGATGGCACAGGCCACCGCATCAAGGTGGGCGACGAAGTGCTGACTTTTGTAGCGCGCCAACTCGAGCCCTACCGGGGTTACCACCAGTTCATGCGGGCGCTGCCCAAGATTCAGGCCCAACGGCCCCAAGCCATCACCTTGATCGTGGGGGGCGACGGTCACAGCTATGGGCAGGCGGCCCCCAAAGGCAGCAGCTGGAAAAACATTTACCTCAACGAAGTGAAAGACCAGCTGGACCTGTCGCGCATTTATTTTCTGGGCACCCTGGCTTATGAGAACTACCTCAAGGTCTTGCAGCTGTCCACTTGCCATGTGTATTTGACCTACCCCTTTGTGTTGTCCTGGAGTTGTGTGGAAGCCCTGAGCGCAGGCTGCGTGGTGCTGGGTTCGCGCACCGCCCCGGTGATGGAGGTGATTGAAGACGGTCACAACGGTGTGCTGTGCGATTTCTTTGACACCGAAGCCCTGGCCGACAAGGCCAGCCATGTGCTGGCCCACCCCCAGGCCTACCAAACCATGCGCCAACGCGCCCGCGAAACCGCCGTGTCACGCTACGACCTGCACTCACAGTGCTTGCCTGCCCAACAAAAATTGCTGACCTCCCTGGTGGCCTGAACCCCCATCGCCCCGGGGGCGGGGCTCCTACAAAATGCGGGCATTCCCCTGCATGTCCACAAAGGCCGGCACTTCCCCTGTAGGAGCGACGCCCTCGTCGCGATAACCATCACAGACCACCACCCATCGCCCCGAGGGCGGGGCTCCTACAAAATTCAGGCATTCCCCCGTATTGCGGGCAATCCCCTGTAGGAGCGACGCCCTCGTCGCGATAACCGTCGCACACCACCACCCATCGCCCCGAGGGCGGGGCTCCCACAAAACAAAATGCATCGCCCCGAGGGCGGGGCTCCTACAAATGGGGGGCATTCTCCCCTGTGGGAGCGACGCCCTCGTCGCGATAAGCCTCGCAGAACACCACCCATCGCCCCGAGGGCGGGGCTCCCACAAAAACAAAATGCATCGCCCCGGGGGCGGGGCTCCCACACAAACGAATGTAGGAGCCCGACGGGTCAGATCACGACGTTCAGGTTGCCGTTGGTCAGGGTGATGCCACCGACGGTGGTCACGCCCCCGAGAGAGAACAAGACGTCGTTGGCCGTCACGCCAGCCACACCATCGGACACCAACAAATTGAAGTTGCCCGTGTTGTTGACTCTGAACAAGGCCATTTCGCCCGCAGCATTGCCCGCAGCGGTAAATCGGGCGGTGATGTCGTTCAGCGCATCGGCCATGGTCGTGCCGGAGTTGTTGCCAAAAGTGGCCACACCCGTGGTTTGGTTGATGCTGGCTTGGGCATTTGTGGCCGCTAACGCAGAGCCGCCCAAGGTCAGGTTGACCGTGTAGTCAAACACATCGCCCGTGCCCAAAGCGCCTTTTTGATACGCCTGGATGACATCGCTGGTGGCCAAGGTCTGGCCCGTGTCGCCTGCTGCAAAGCGGAAGGTGTCTGCGCCCGCGCCGCCGTCCAGCGTGTCGGCACCTGCACCGGCCGTCAAAACGTCGTTGCCCAAGCCCCCCAGCAAGGAATCGTTGCCCAAACCGCCGTCAAACAGATCGGCACCTGCGCCGCCTTCCAAGGTGTCGTTGCCGACATTGCCTGTCAAGGTGTCGGCCAGCGCGCTGCCCTGAATCAGGTTGGCACCGTTGTTGCCCAAGATGACCAGGCCGTTGCTGGCCGTGCGGGCGTCGACGTTGATCGCGGCGGTGCCGGTGCTCACAGCCAGCGCTGCACTGCCGGTGCCGATGCTGACTTGTTCCAGCCCGGTCACATTGGCCCCCAGCACCCAAGAGCTGGCCGCCAAGTCTGCAATCCGCAGTTCGTCAACACCGCTTGTGCCGTTGTCGTTGATCTGCTCGTTGGCAGCGAAGTCGGCCAAGGCATTGAGCAAATACAGGTCTGCACCTTCGCCGCCGTTCAAAAAGTCAGAACCCGCGCCACCCGTGAGGGTGTCGGCCCCCACGTCGCCCGTCAGCACATCGTTGCCAGCACCGCCGTCGATGACGTCGTTGCCTGCTGAGCCGTTGACCAAGTCGTTGGCCGTGGTGCCCACAAAACTGGTGCTCGTCATCTGGAAGATGTCGTCGTTTTGAATCGTGACTTGGGCCTGTGGTGCCAGCACCAATGCGCCGGGCACGATGCTGGTCAAGCGGACCTGGAAGACCTGGTCGGCTTCCCAAACGGTGTCGCCTGCGATCTGGATTTCAATCGTCTTGACGCTTTCGTCCGCGGCAAACACCAAGGTGCCCAACAGCGGCGTGTCCACCGCCAGATCAGCTGCGTCGGCCGCATTGGCACCATTGAACTCCAGCTGATAAGCCACAGTGGTGGCTTGCGTGGCAGGCTGGCTCAGGCGAACTTCAAAAACCATGGTGGTGCTGCCCGATTGGCCCTCGACCACCACACCACTGACCGCATGGACAGAAGCGCCCAAGGGCATGGTGATGGCTTGGTCCGCAAAACGCAGGGTTTCCACATCGACCAGGAAATCAACGCCGTCCGCGCCACCGTTCAAATGGGTCAAGACAAAGCCATTGTCCTGGTAGCGGATTTCATAGTCACTGGCCGCGCCGCTGTACACAGCCTCGTCCTGGCCTGCGCCACCGTTCAAGGTGTCGTTGCCGCCTGCGCCTGTCAGGGTGTCGTCGCCGTCCTGGCCCAACAGCTGGTTGGCAGCGGCATTGCCCACGAGGGTGTTGTCCAGGGCGTTGCCGGTGCCGTCAATGGCGGCCGTGCCGGTCAAGCTCAGGTTTTCCACCCCGGCGGCCGAGGCCAGCGCCAGCGAATAGCTGACCGAGGCCAGCACCGTGTCCACGTCGGTGATGGCACCCTGCAATTCGTCCAACGTATCGCCCACGGCATCAACGATGTAGGTGTCGTTGCCGATGCCGCCTTGCAGGGCGTCGTTGCCCAGCCCGCCGTCCAGCGTGTCATCGCCTGCGTTGCCCACCAGGTTGTCGTTGCCCGCACCACCTTGCAAAGAATCGGTGGCATCGGTGCCCGTCAAGCTGTTGGCCCCGCTGTTGCCCACCAGGGTCAAACCGGTGCTGACTGCCGCGGCGTTGATGTTGATGGCGGTGGTGCCGGTGCTCACGGCTTGGGCCGCAGTGCCGGTGCCAATGACCACACGTTCAATGCCCGCCAACGATGTGCCCAGCGTCAAGGTGCCTGTGGCGTTGGCGGTGTAGCGCAGTTCGTCCACATCGGCTTGTCCGGTGCCTGTATCGGCCATCACTTCGGTGGCGGGCATGTCGGCCAGCGACGACAGGATGTACAGGTCTGAGCCTGCCCCGCCATCGAGGGTGTCGGCCCCGCCTGCGCCCGTGAGGGTGTCGTTGCCCGCACCCGCCGTGATCAGGTTGGCCGCAGCGCTGCCGACCAGCGTGTCGTTGAAAGCACTGCCCACCAGGTTTTCGATGTTGCTGATCGTGTCCGTGCCCGCACCCACCGTGTTTTGCGCAGTGGTGGTGGCCAAGTTGACGCTCACGCCTGCTGTGGCGGTTTCGTAGTTGACGGTGTCGGTGCCGCCTTGGCCGTTCAAAATGTCATTGCCCTCACCGCCCAACAAGGTGTCGTTGCCGCCACCACCGAGCAGGCTGTCGTTGCCAACGCCGCCATCGAGGATGTCGTTGGCGGTGCCACCGTTCAAGGTGTCGTTACCGTCCAGGCCGCGCACTTAGTCGGCGGGGCAGATCACGCCCGATTTGCTTGACTAACCATTGCTTTTGACGCCGTTTGAACCCACTTGTGCACGGACCCCAGCTTGGAAAGCACACAGAGACACCTGCACTTCACACCATTGGT
>JAIXOX010000117.1 GCA_027486555.1 Comamonadaceae bacterium | reverse complement strand
GTGCTGGCCAACCCAGGTCACGGCCTGGACAAGATGCAAGCCTCTGCCGCCATGTACTTGGGCATGCAACTGCTCATGCCCGGCGAGTGGGCCCCCAGCCACCGCCACACGCCCAACGCGGTGCGCATGGTGGTGGAGGGCGAAGGCGCATGGACCACGGTGGACGGCGAAAAATGCCCCATGAGCCGCGGCGACTTGATTTTGACGCCCACCGGCCTGTGGCACGAGCACGGCCACGATGGCACCGAGCCCGTGATTTGGCTCGATGTGCTGGACCTGCCGCTGGTCTATTACATGGAGGCCAGTTACCACATCAACGGCGACCGCCAGACCGTGGTGCCCGGCAGGGGCGACCAGCAATACGCCCGTGGCGGCGTGGTGCCCTCGCATGTGTTTGAGCGCAGCAAGAAGGCTTACCCGATGCTGCGTTACGCTTGGAAAGACGCCAAAGCCGCGCTGGAATCCTTGGCATCTGACGAATCAAATTTGGAACAGGTGCAAGTGACTTACACCAACCCCGAAACTGGGGGCGACGCAGAAAACATTTTGGGCTTTTACGCGCTCATGCTGCGCCCCGGCCAGAGCCTGCGCCTGCCTGCACGCTCACCCGCGCAGGTGTTCCACGTCATCGAAGGTGCTGTGCAAGCGCAGATCGTGGCCAGCACTTTCATGTTGGCCGAAGCCGACACCTGCTGCGCGCCGGGTTATGAAGCTGTGACGCTGACCAACCTGAACGCAACCCAAGCCGCCTTCGTGTTCATCGCCGACGAATCGCCGCTGCACCGCAAGTTGGGCGTCTACGAGAACCGCGGCTGATTTTTTCTTTTTGTAGGAGCGACGCCCTCGTCGCGATGAGCCTTCACCAAAACCATCGCGACGGGGGCGTCGCTCCTACAGCAACATCCTGAGCCATCCATGACCCAATACCTCTTCACCCCACCCGCTGTTCAATCCCTGCCCATCCGTGGCCAGACTGAGCGTTTCCCCATCAACCGCATCTTTTGTGTGGGCCGCAACTACCACGCGCACGCCGTCGAGATGGGCCGCCCCGTCGATAAGAGCGTCGAGCAGGCGTTTTACTTCACCAAGTCGCCGCAGACCTTGGTGGAGAGCGGCACCACCGTGGCCTACCCACCGCGCACCAGCAACTACCACTTCGAAATGGAACTGGTGTTGGCCATTGGCACAGCCGGTTTCCGCGTGAGCGAAGACTATGCGCATGAGCTGGTCTACGGCTACGCCGCAGGTTTGGACATGACGCGCCGCGACTTGCAACTGGTGGCGCGCGACAAAGGCCGCCCCTGGGACACGGGCAAAGACATCGAGCAAGGCTCGGTCTGCAGCGAGATCGTGCCCATGCCCGGCGTGGTGATGGAGAACGGTGCCATCGCCCTGGAAGTCAACGGCCAAACCAAGCAGTCGTCCAACGTGGACAAGCTGATCTGGAACATCCGCGAAATCATTGCCGACCTGTCCACCTATTACCACCTGCAGCCCGGCGATTTGATTTACACCGGCACACCTGAGGGCGTGGGCGCGGTGCTGCCCGGCGACAAGATCACCGGCCGAGTGCAAGGCGTAGCCGAAATAGCTTTAACCATTGGTGCAGCCGAATAAAGCCTCGGCGCACAGGATAAGGATGCGGCTCCAAAGATGCATGAACCGCCTCACTTGACTCACCATCACCCAAGAGAAGAACTCCATGAAGCTCTACAGTTTTTTCAGAAGCGGCACTTCACACCGCCTGCGCATTGCGCTCAACCTCAAGGGCATTTCCAGCGACTATGTGGCGGTAGACCTGCGCGTAGACGAGCAGCAAAACGAGGCGTTCAAGGCCATCAACCCGCAAGGCCTGGTGCCGGCCCTTGACACGGGCGAGCAGGTGCTGATCCAGTCGCCCGCCATCATCGAGTGGCTGGAAGAAAAACACCCTGCGCCGGCCTTGCTGCCCTCAGATACAGACGCCCGTGCCCATGTGCGTGCGCTGGCGGCCATTGTGGGCTGCGACGTCCACCCCCTCAACAACCGCCGCATTTTGCAAACCCTGCGCAAGCAGTTTGGCGCCAACGAAGCTGCGATCAATGCCTGGTGCAGCACCTGGATCAGCGAGGGGTTTGACGCTTACGAAGCCTTGGTGGCTGCAGACAAAAAGCGCGGCCGTTTCAGCTTTGGCGACACGCCCACGCTGGCCGACGTGTATTTGATCCCACAAGTGGAAAGCGCCCGCCGCTTCAACGTGGACATGACCCGCTGGCCTCTGATCAGCGCCATCGACCAAGAATGTGGGGCCTTGGACGCTTTCAAGCAAGCTGCACCCAGTGTGCAGCCTGACGCCTGAATGGTCAGTTGTCACAAACCAAACGCTCAGTACCCGGCACCAAACACCTCGGTATCCACCTCGCTGTTGGCTTGGGCGTTGTAGCGGTTGCCCGCCACAGTGGTTTGGTTGATCAGCGCTTGCAAACGCTCCATCAAGTCCGATTCGAGCCGCACATCCACCGCCCCCAAATCGTCCAGCAAGTGGTTCACAGAGCTTGTGCCGGGGATGGGAATGATGTCATCCCCCTGGTGCAGCAGCCAAGCCAAGGCCAGCTGCGCAGGGGTGCAACCCGCTTCTTGCGCCAGCGCATGGTAGGCAGGCAAAAGCTTCGAGTTGGCGGCATGGTTCTCGGGCGTGAAACGCGGCATGCTGCGGCGGATGTCTTTGGCATCGAATGCAGCAATGTCCAGCGTCGCGCCACACAAAAAGCCACGAGCGACTGGGCTGAAAGCCACAAAGCTGGTGCCCAGTTCGCGACAGGCCTGCAAGATCGCGATTTCAGGGTTGCGGGTCCACAGCGAATATTCGGTTTGAACCGCTGCGATTGGGTGCACCGCATGGGCTTTGCGCAAGGTGGTGGCCGACACCTCTGACAAGCCTATGGTCTGGATTTTTCCCTGGCGCACCAAGTCGCTCAAAGCACCCACGCTGTCTTCGATCGGCACTTTCTTGTCCCATCGGTGCAGGTAATACAAGTCGATCACGTCGGTTTGCAGACGGCGCAGCGAATCTTCACAGGTTTTTTTGATCGTTTCGGGGCGACCATCGATCACACGCACCTTGCTACCGTCGCTTTGGTCCACACCCTGCATGCCGCATTTGCTGGCCAGGGTGAATTTCTGCCGGTGCGGCTTCAAGACTTTGCCCACCAAGGTTTCGTTGCTGCCAAAACCGTACAGTGCTGCAGTGTCGAAAAAAGTGACGCCACGGTCCAAAGCGGTGAGCAACACCCGCTCGCCTTGCTCGGCCGAAACAGGCGCGCCATAAGCATGGCTGAGGTTCATGCAGCCCAGACCCAAGGGACTGACCGAAAAAGAAGCGATTTGACGAGGTTTCATCACCTTATCTTAGCCTCTAAAACACCCGGTTGCAGCCCCAGTCTGAGGCCGCCGGAGTTAACGCCCATACACGCCCGAATGCACAGGGTCTACGGTCTGAAATCGCCACACCGAGGCCATGGCTTTCTCTGGCACTGGCACATGAGGGTTGGGTGCACGGCCTGAAACCGCCCCCCAATCGATCATCACCATGCGATTTTCTTCACCCGATTCATCAGAAGTTGCATCAATGCGAAGCGTCATGGCCGAGCGGTGTGCTGTGGGCTTCAAGTCCACGACACAAAATCGACGACACTGCCCCCTCAACACTTCCTCATGAAAAGTCAAAAACGGCATCTTGGATTTTTCATCCAGAAAATCAATGAACGGTGTGTGCTGACATTGTGAGCGCTGAATGTCCAACATGATGGCGCCGGACAAATTGGTTTGCATCACATGCCCACGCATGTCCAGCGTGGCAAATCCCACCGGTGCAAAGTCGTAAGCATCGACATATTTTTGCAAATCCGCACCTTGCGCAGGTTCTGGTTGAGAGGCCTGCACAGCCACCACATATTGCGTCTTGCTGCGGGAAGCTGAATCGGACAATTGCGCCAGACGCCTGGCGTACTGAGCGGCATCGAGCTTGACTCTTGCATAACACTCGCACACCGATTGAAGCAGTCTTTCGCGGTTTTCAATCAGGATCTTGCCTCTGCTGTTGCGTATCGAGCCCGCTGCCTGCAATTTGCCTGCTGCTTGTGTGACCGATTCACGCCGCACACCCAACATGTGTGCAATGGTTTCGTGGGTCACCGCAATCTCACTGGCCTCCAGGCCATCGGCGTTCAACAGCATCCATTGGCTCAGGCGCTCACTCACGGAGTGGTGACGGCTGCACACAATGCTCTGGGCCATTTGTGTCAACAAGGACTGCACATAAGACAAGGCCAGCTGGTTGAGCTGCTCGCACACCTTGAGGGCGTGCAAAAAATGCTCTGCACTCATGCGACACGCCTGACCGGCCGACTGAATCTGCACACTGTTGGCCATGGATATGGCACCCAAAACCAAGGGCACGCCAATGATGCCGTGCCGACCGGTCAAGGCCAATTCTGCGGTCTCACCCTCCACCGTTGTCGACAGCAGAGATGCGGTGCATGTGGTCGGAAAGTAAACATGGTGCAATGCGTCACCCCCTTGGTAAATGACTTGTCCCGAATGCAAACTCACCACCTCCAAGCTGGGAAAAATCATTGCAAAATTTTGCTCACTCAGCGCCCCTAAAATCAAATTTCTTCGAGGGTTTGAGCCCAATAGATCGCGCAACATGGACGAATCCAAACCGGGCTTGGCCTTGGTCTCGCGCACACCTTCCATCAAAACGACTGAATCCTCATCGATTGCCAAGTCTGTTGGAGTGTGAATAGAACTGTGCAACTGTGTCCACATGCTGATCTCCATTTGAAGCTGGTGTTGCAGACATTGCAACAAGGCCATGGACCCATGTTCGACCTTTGGAGTCTGAACGTCGATTGATCAGAAGGTCAATTTGTATAGGCCTTTGGGTCTATACCGCATGCCCAAAAACTCAAACACCATGCATTCAAAAACATGCAAGCAATTTGGTCACCAGCCACAGCATCAGCGAAACAAACTCGGCGGTGACATGACGCCATAGTTGGGACCCACACCACTCGAATTGGGTGATTTGCACAAGGTACTCATCTGCAGCTCGATGTATTTTCCGTTGCCGCTTTCGGCATTCAAAATGTGCATGCATGCAAACCCACGAATGCCCGAAAAGCTGCCGGGGGTGACCCGGGTGAGCACCGGCATCACCACAAATTCGCACGATCGATCGCCGGCAAGACTGCAATCTTGAACCACTTTAAACAGGCTGATTTAACGCCTGTTTGCACCCAAATTTCATCGTCAAGTGACAAGGTAGTGGGGCTGCCATCCCGGATCAATTGAGCGATCACATTCACGCCCGAGGCTTTGGCTGCCAAAGAAGTCCATTCTCCCGAATCGCAAGCGTCATAAGCATAAAGAGAGCCGACCCGAAGCACCAGGGCGTTGCCCTTGGCGTCTTTGCGAGGTCCTGCGGGCGAGCTCGACGAATCCCAGTATTTTTGGTACAGACATTCTGAAATGGCAAAGGGAAAAACCCCGCCGGAATAGACGCGCCCCGGAGAGGCCACACCGGCAACTGCCGTGGCACTGACGGGTCTTGAAAAAATATGCCAAATGCCCGTCAAAAACGTTTGAACAGGGCCATGATTTTCACCCTGGCTTTTGGACACGCGCACCTGTAAAGCGGGCGCATCTTGTTGGGTCGGGGCTGTCGGCAAAGCTTGCAAGCCCTGCACGACTTGCCCCATGTCCCAGTAGCCCGTGTCAACGTGACCACTCACCATGGCCTGCCCATCTGCATGGTTCAATGCAATGGCCGCTTGGGCTTGTGAAGCAGCGGCCTCCCAATCGTCATGGCTGCCCGTGGTTTTGTACAACACCAAAGCACCGGCCAATGCAGCAGCATCGGCATCGTTTTGCAATTCATTTCGAACCCCATGCAAATGGGACAGGTCAATGGCCAAAGCCGCCAAGCCCAGCAACACTGGCAAGGTCAAGGCCAAGAGCAAGGTGACCGCGCCACGCTGGTGCTTGCAAGAAGACGCTGGATTGGGTTGCATGCTGTGTTACTCCTGAAGCATGACCGTGCTGGCCGACAACACCCAGGGTTGACCCAACACACTGAACAGTTGCCCCATACCCACGCCCTGGAAGGTAAAGGACACGGTCACTCTGAGGCTTTGCTGATCACCCATCCACTTGGCACGCGCAATCTGGACCGTGGGGTTCTGGGCGCTTGCGCCCCACTGCATGAGTGAACCTTGGGTATAGGACAGCACCACCTGCTCAATTTCAGCATCCCCCAACTTGGGATTGCGAGCCACGATGCCAGCCCGGGCCCCTTCGCGGCTGGCGTTGGTGATGAGCGATTTGTCGAGCAAGGCCAAACTGATGTCGATGCAACCCAACAACAGCAGCAAAAGCAGTGGAAGGATCAAAGCGAACTCCACCACGGCACTTCCGCGCTGCAAAGTGCGTACCGCAGCGCATGCCGCTGCCTCCTCGACATGAAGCCGCTCTGGTAACAAACCGCCCCGCCCTGCCCTACCGCGCACTGACCTGCACATATCGCCCATCCTTGTCATCAAGCATGCAGCACATGCTGCATCAAGCCCAGCGTAGACAGACCAGGTTAGAGATTCTGTGCGCTGCATGACATGGTTTGCGAAGTTGCACACATCCACCCACTTTGGTGCTTTGAAACACAGTCGGGGACAGGATTTTTTTTTACATTCAAGTGTCGGTGGCCATCCATCAGCACCGATGCAATGTCCTTGAAGCGATAAGTGACGACACACCTGTGGACTCCACCCTTCCATTCAATGGCACCAAGTTCAGCTCGATCCATCCATACAGGAGTTATCCATCATGAAAAAAATGTACACAGCGTTTCAGGAATTTTGCGCCGATGAAAGTGGTGCGACGGCCATTGAATATGGCCTGCTCGCTTCGCTGATTGCGGTGGCCATCATCGTGCCCGTGACAGCCGTAGGCGGGGCTTTAAAAGATGTGTTTGAAAGCCTGACCACCGCGCTGACATAAAGGCCAGGCCTGAAAAAAAAGAAGCCACCATGACACACAACAGTTTCGAACTTGTGCACCGTCTCGCCTTGCTGGCCATGCTCATGGCGGCCATGTGGTACGACACACGTTATCGCCGAATTCCAAACACACTGGTGTTGTGGGGCAGCCTGACCGCTATCGGTCTGTCTGTGTCCACACTGGGTGCAGGTCTGAATTCGGCACTGGCAGGTGGCGTGGTGGGCTTCTTTGTTTTTGGCGTTTTATACCGCTTCGGCATGGTTGGCGCTGGCGACGTGAAATTGGTCGCAGCGACAGGATTCTTCCTCGGCTACCCCGACATATGGGGTGTCGTCTTGCTCATTTTTTTAACCGGTGGCATCTTGTCCGTCGGCTGGGCTTGGTTCACCGATCAAATGGGTCAAACGGTTAAAAACTTGCGTACCGCCATGTCATTGACCTGGCAAACGACACACACCCCCAACTCACCCCGCATTGATGTTCCCACAGGTCCAACGCGTTTGCCCTACGCCCTGGCCATTGGCGCAGGCACCGCCATTCATGTCCTGAGCACATGGTTTGCATGAATTGCATAACGATCACAACAAAGATGAGCCATGAGAAACCTTCGCCCTTTTGGTGTTTTGATGATCGCGTTGATCCTGGGCTTGGCCGCTGCGGGTTACGCGGCCAAATGGATACAACAACAAAATTCGGGGTCCACCATTCAAGTGCTGGTGGCCGCACGGGACTTGCAAATGGGCACACGCCTCATGCCCGACATGATGACCACCTTGGAGTGGCCCAAAGCCGCCGCACTCAAAGACCCCTTGACCCGCATGGACCAAGCGGTCGGGCGCGTGATTCGCATTCCCGTTCTGCGCGGTGAGCCCTTTTTGCTGAACAAATTGGCCCCCGTGGGCGACAAAGGTGGACTGTCTTCTGTGCTCAGTGAAGGGCAACGCGCCGTGACGGTCAAAGTCAACGAAATTGTGGGTGTGGCCGGCTTTGCGCTGCCCGGCAATTACGTTGATGTCATGGTCAACACCCCTGACCAGCTGAACCAACCGGTGTCAAAAATTGTGCTCGAACGCATTCAGGTGCTCGCCGTTGCGCAAGATGTGGCCAGCACCGAAAACAAGCCCCGAGTGGTCAATGCCGTCACATTGCAGGTCACCCCCGTTCAGGCCGAACAAATTGACCTGGCGCGCAGCATTGGCACCCTGTCATTGGTGCTCAGAAGTCAAAGCGACCAGTCCTCTGTGTTCACCCAAGGGGCACGCAAAACAGACCTTTTGCAAGGCACAGCGATGGTCAAAGAACCCATCAAGTCCATCCCTTCATCGCCCCCGGTCGCCAAGAGAACAAGCAGCCAAAAAACCAGCCTGCCCATACCTTCCCAGCCCACCAAAGAGGTCGATGAGCCTCGGTTGGAAGTCATTCGCGGTCTTCACTTGACCAGGGATTAAATGCGCCAGTCCCGCCATTTTTTTTAAATCTGCCTTGCAGCACCTGTTGACCGCTTTGAAAAAGAAAACGCCATGCCAAGACAACTGCCCACCCATCTCAATTTGCATGGCCTCAAAGCCACCCCGTTTGCAGCTGCTTTGTGGATGCTGCTGTGCATGACACCACCGTGGATCAGCGCGGCCACCTTGTCCAATGCACCGCCCAAGGTGCCAACGGCCATCACACTGGGCACAGACACGCTGCGCAAGGCCTTGCCAACAAGCCTTACCGGCAGCAAAACATCGAGTCAGCCCGAGATCCAAACCCACGGGGCTGTGCAAATGGCCCCACCCCTGCGCCTGACCACAGGCAAATCGCTCTTGCTGCAACTGTCTGAAGGGGCTGCACGCTTGTCGGTCGGCAACCCCGATGTGGCCGATGTGATGCTGATCAACAACCGCGAGATCTACCTGCTCGGCAAAAAACCTGGCTACACCAATTTGCTGGTGTGGACAGCACAAGGCACCACCACTTTGCGTGACATCAGCGTGGGCACCGACACCGACGCCCTGTTTGCCAAGCTCAATGAATACGTGCCCGGTGTCGAAAATTTGCGCGTGGACAGTGTGGCCGATAGCCTCGTCCTGAGTGGGCGGGTCAGCGATGGCATGAAGGTTCAGCGCTTGATGGCTTTGACCGAAGCATTCAACGGCAACAAAAAAGTCATCAACTTGTTGCGTGTTCATGGCGCACAACAAGTCATGCTCGAGGTCAAAGTGGCCGAAGTGTCCAAGACACTTCTGGATGAACTGGGGGTCGATGTCAACCTGACCCGCACATTCGGCTCCACGTCGGTCAATCTTTTGTCGCAATTGCTCAGTGCCGGCTCCACCGCCCTGAGCACCAGCCGCGCCAATGGCATGAGCACGGTGACCTTGACGGCTGAAATGAAAAAGGGTTTGGTCAAAGTGCTGGCTGAACCCACGATCACCGCCATCAGCGGGCAAGAGGGTTCGTTTTTGGCGGGTGGAAAAATCTACATCCCTGTGCCGCAGGCCAACGCCAACGGCAGCACCACCATCACGCTCGAAGAAAAAGAATTCGGTGTGGGCTTGCGTTTTTTACCCACCGTGCTGGAAGACGGCCTGATCCATCTTCGCGTGACCCCGGAAGTCTCTGAACTTTCACAAATCGGCACCCTGGTCAAAGGGCTAGGCAACCAAAGCAGCTTGTTGCCGTCCATCACCACACGGCGTGCTTCAACCACGGTGCAATTGCGCGATGGTGAAAGTTTTGCGATTGGCGGACTGGTCAAAAGCAATGTCACACAAACCGTCAAAGCCTTTCCCATTTTGGGTGAGCTGCCCATTTTGGGTGCCCTGTTTCGAAGCACCGCTTTTCAGACAGAAAAGTCAGAGCTGCTGTTTGTGATCACACCCCGCTTGGCCAAAGTATTGCCGCCCAATTACGGCTTGCCCACGGACGCCTACATCCAGCCCACACGCCGTGAGTATTTTCTGGAAGGCCAAATGGAAGGCCCCGCGCCCGTTTCCAGTCCCATCCCACCCGTCAAACCGACATGCGATTGATCCGTCGCGCCACAGGCACCAACATGACCCTGCTCACACCAAAAAATTTAGCCCGATGGATCAACATGTGCGGCATGTCCTTTCTTCTCATGGCATGCCAATCATCACCCACTTGGCTTGACCAACATTTTGGTCAGTCCGTCCAAGCGGCTCTAACCCAGCAAACACGCCACCCCGCAGATGTGGCCTGCCCCCGGCACGGCACCCGGGCCTCGGGTGTCCACCTTGCCATGCCACACCACAACACCGCCTGCACAGTCCGATACAACACCGAACACGACAGCGATGGCATCTCGGTCAAATCAGCCATTGAGCAATACCAGCAGAGTTATCAAAAATCACACGAGCGCGCACCGGCCATCCACATCGGCGTGGGTTCCATCCAAACGCCCTGAAAGACCCCCATGTTCATTCATGCCATCGCCTCTCATGAAGCCACGCAAAACACCTTGCGGGAGACCCTGCTTCAAAGTGGTCTCAGCTTGACAAGCTCCAAGGTGCGTGGCCCTGACCAAGGTTTACAGCCTTGGATCGAACACACCCTGCACGAGGCTGCGGCCGGTGATGTATTGCTGATTGACATCCCCTTGACAACAAGTAAGGACGACTTGTCTGCGCTTCAAAACGGGCTCAGCACACGACCCGACCTGCACGTCATGGCCCTGAGCGAGGACAACAGCCCCGCGTTTTTGTTGCAAGCCATGCGATCGGGTGTTCGCGAGGTTCTGGCCTTGCCCCTGAACCCCCAAGAGATCCTGGAAGGGATAGCGCGTGGTGCGGCGCGCGCAGCTTTGCAAACCATTCGCCCAGCACCCACCCCGCTGCCCTCCCATGCCGTTTTGGCTTCACCGCCGCGCGGAAAACTGATGGCGTTCATGGGCACCAAAGGGGGCAATGGCAGCAGCTTCATCGCCGCCAATATCGGCCACATTTTGGCCACAGAATTCGACCGATCCTGTGCATTTGTGGACATGGATCTTCAGTGCGGTGACGCCTCTTTTTACCTGAGCAGTGGCAGCCACACCAATTCCCTGTTTGACCTGACGCGGCAAATTGACCGCCTTGACATTCAGCTGCTGGCCAGTTGCATGCATGCTGTTACACCTCGTCTGGGCTTGCTGGCAGCGCCTCATGAAATGGAAAGTGCCCTGACCATTACGGCCCGCGATATCGAAAAAGTGCTCGACATCGTCCAAAGCCAATACGAGCATATTTTGGTGGATTTGCCGCGCACACTGAACATCCTGTCTTTGAAGGTGCTGGACATGGCCGATGTGATCTACATCGTCACCCAATGCAACACGCCCGACGTGCGCGATGCCCAGCGTTTGGTCAGCACATTGCGGACCTTGGGCTATGGCGACAACAAATTACGCCTCTTGGTCAACCAGCACACCAAGGGGGCCTGGGTCAGCGTTGCCGAGTTGGAAAAAGCGGTTGGACTGAAAGTCACACACACCCTTCCCAGCAACCCCCAGTGGGTCAACGAAGCCCTGCACACCGGAAAGCCTTTGGCCGCCGTGCATGACCACAACGGTGTCATGCACGCTTTGCGCGAAATGGCCGGTGCACTGCTGGACACGGCCCCCACCAAAAACCGGCATTGGTTGCAACGCTGGATGGGACAACATGCATGAACCCTGCTTGCGCATCACCTCATGGCTTCTTTTCGACAAGGCTGATTTGTGAAACCCAATCTTCGATCGCAGTTTGAAACAATGTCGTCTGCAGGCCTTGAGCAACGGCCTGCCCCCCTGCTGGCACCCATGGCTCAAGAATCGGACTTGCATCTGGATGAATTAAAAACACGCATACATCAGGAAATTTTGTCTCGCATGGATTGGCAACGGCTGGAAAGCATGCCCGCAGAGCGTTTACGGCCCGAGCTGAAAAACCTGACCGAAGAACTCATGGTCAAACACAAAATGGCCTTGAACGTGACTGAACGCCAGACAGTCATCCAGGCCATACAAGACGAGATGCTGGGCCTGGGCCCCATCGAACCTCTTTTGGCCGACCCCACCGTGTCAGACATTTTGGTCAATGGCCCCCACAAGGTGTATGCCGAACGACACGGCAAGATCGTGGCCACGAACATCCAATTTGAAGACGATGCCCATCTGCTGCGGGTGATTGACCGCATCGTTTCACGCATTGGCCGGCGCGTGGATGAAATGAGCCCCATGGTCGATGCGCGCTTGCCAGATGGTTCGCGCGTGAATGCCGTCATTGCCCCCTTGGCGCTGGATGGCCCCTTGCTGTCCATTCGCCGATTTTCCGTGATCCCTTTCACCATGCTGGACCTGATCCGCAGGAGCACACTGACCGAAGGAATGGCCGAATTCCTTCAGGGCCTGGTCAAAGCAAAACTGAACATGCTGGTTTCGGGCGGCACAGGCAGCGGCAAAACCACGCTGCTCAATGTCATGTCTTCGAGCATTCCTGCAGATGAGCGGATCATCACCATCGAGGACGCGGCCGAATTGCAGCTGCAACAACCGCACGTCATCCGCATGGAGTCGCGCCCTCCCAACATCGAGGGCAAAGGCGAGATCACGCAGCGTGACTTGCTGCGCAACAGTTTGCGCATGCGCCCCGATCGCATCATCATGGGAGAGGTGCGTGGGGCGGAGGTGCTGGACATGCTGCAGGCCATGAACACAGGCCACGACGGCTCCATGACCACCATTCATGCCAACTCCGCAAGAGACGCACTGACCCGCCTTGAACACATGCTGGGCATAGCGGGTCTCAAGGCCGAATCGAGGGCCATGCGCCAACAAATCAGCGCCGCATTTTCGGTGGTGATTCAAGTCTCCCGTCTCTCGGACGGCCAGCGCAAAATCACCAGCATCCAGGAAGTCACCGGCATCGAAGGCGAAGTGATCACCATGCAGGAGATTTTCAAATTTGAGCAAACCGGCCTCAACCCTACGGGCGGCGTGCAAGGCCAATTCATGGCCACTGGCATTCGTCCCCAATTTGCCCAGCGCCTGCTGACACGCGGCATCGTCCTGAAAGATGCGTTGTTTGAACCTGCCAAGCGTTGGACTTGACCATGAGCGCGGCCTACATCACCTTTTTATCGCTGACAGCGATGTGCATCGGCGCGCTCGTTTGGGGCCTGAGAGACATTTGGCAGCAATGGTTTGACCCCCGCTACAAAGCCTTGGCACAGCGTTTGGCATCTTCAGAGCCGGCGAAAGTGCATTCATCCTCGCTGAGTTTGCGGCCCCGACGGCGGCTCAGTCAGTGGCATTGGGCCGAAAATAGCTTGCAAACCCTACCGGGCATATCGCAGCTGGACATTTTTTTGCTCCAGAGCGGCTTGAAACTGAGTGTGGGTCAAATCGCGGCTGGGGTCATGGCGCTTGTTTTGACCAGCCTCTTGGTCGGGCTGAGCCTGAACTGGCCTGCTTGGCTCGTGTGGTTGTTCTCACCCATGGGTGTCGTGCTGCTCTGGACACTATTGAACCACCACCGAACTCAACGCATGGACCACATCGGCAACGCCCTGCCCGATGCCCTGGATCTGATTGCACGGTCCATGCAAGCGGGGCACGCCTTCATCAGTGCCCTGCAAATTGCAGCCAAAGACAGTCCAGCGCCTTTGTCCACCGAACTGCGCAACGTGTTTGATGAAATCAATTTTGGGGTCAGCAGCTCGCAAGCCTTGCAATCCTTGTCCAACCGGGTGGCGAGTGAAGACATTCGGTACTTTGTGGTGGCCGTCATCATCCAAAGCGAGACGGGCGGCAACTTGGCCGAGGTCCTTCAAAACACCGCCCAGCTGATCCGCAAGCGACAAAAAATCGCAGGTCTTGTCCGTGTTTTGTCGGCTGAAGGCCGCATCTCTGCTGTAATTTTGTCGGTCATGCCCTTTGCACTCGCGGCCTTGATGAGCCTGCTCAGCCCCGGCTTCATCTCCAAACTCTGGACCGATCCCACGGGCTTAAAAATGGTCTACACCTCATTGTGTTTGATGGTCGTGGGCATTTTCTGGATGTGGCGACTGATCAAGATCCGCGTTTGATGACCGATTTAGAAGGATGGCCATGAGCTCTTTTTCCTTTGTGTTTGTGGCGATTGTTTTTGCTTTGACGCTGAGCCTGAGTTTGGTCGTGTTGAGTCTTTGGCTGCCCAAGCCTGGACACGAGCGTCTGGCAAAGCTGATGAACGCCAACAAGCCCACACCCAACCTTGCATGGGGTCGCGCCAAAAATCGATCGATGTTGGCCTTGTTGTGGTTCAGCCCTTGGGCTGCCAGTTTTTCGGGAGGCTCTTCTGATGCACCAAGCGATGCGCCTTCGCCCCTGAAACGGCAGTTTGCGCATGCCGGTTGGCGCACATCCACAGCACTGCAAATTTATTTCACCAGCAAAACTTTGCTGACACTGCTGCTGCCTGCCGTGGCTTGGCTCGTGATGGCGGGCAACTCATGGACCTTGGACACCATGGTGCGCACCAGTTTGCTCATTGCTTGCGCTGCTGCCGGTTATTACTTGCCCAATGGGTTTGTCAAGATGCGTGTTCAACGCAGGCAGTTGGCTTTGCTGCATGCCTTTGCCGATGCCTTGGATTTGCTGCGTGTGTGTGTGCAAGCCGGTTTGGGACTGGACGCCGCCATGGAACGCGTGGGCCGTGAAATGCGTTATGCGCGCCCCGAATTGTCTGAGGAATTTGCCTTGACTGGACTGGCCCTTCGGTCAGGCTCTTCACGGGCAGAGGCACTGCGCAGCCTGTCTGAGCGCGTTGGATTGAAAGACATTGACGCCTTGGTTTCGGTCTTGATTCAAGCGGATCGTTTTGGCTCCAGTGTCTCGGACTCTTTGCTGGTCCATTCCGATGCCTTGAGATCGCAGCGTCGTTTGCGGGCCGAAGAAGCTGCGGCCAAACTGCCGGTCAAATTGCTGATCCCGCTGATTTTTTGTGTCTTCCCATCCTTGCTCACGGTTCTGGTTGGACCCGTTGTCGTGACACTGTCCAAGCAATTTTCCAGAGCGGCGGGCAGCTGAGCACGGTTCACGCTTGGCGCTGCGCCTGCAAGTGCTCACGCCGACCGAACACTTTGAAGGACTCAGACCAACCGATATTCGGCAAATGCCCATCAAGAATGTGACGCCAGTGCAAGCCTTGACAGGCTTGATGCGCGGTTACTGGATCAGGCGGTAGATCGCCGCAAGCAAGACTTCAAATCAGCACTGATAACACGGCCCGCAAGGGGCAGGATTAATGCCTGCGTGCGTATCGGCTTTTGCAGAAAAAGCAAGCACAGCGCAAAACAAAAGAGTGCCGCAACCCCATCAACAACCAGCCCCGAGAGGATGATATTTAAAAAAAGGAGGGAAATTCAACGCAAAAAGTGTTGCGGACACTTGTACATTACACTGATGCGATGGTATACGATTATCGTATAGTTAATCAAGCCGATGACTGAATCAGCTCTAGAATGGGGCCTTCTGTTGCGGAGAAGGCCCATGAAACGAAAGACACCCGTGATGCAAAGCTTTGGTGAGCGCTTGGCGCAATTGCGCAAAACCGCTGGTTACACCCAGGTGGAGTTTGCTGCTGAGCTGGACATTACCCAGCGCATGGTGGCTTACTACGAGGCACCTGATGCACAGGCTCCGGCCCATTTGTTGCCGCAAATGGCCACTGTGCTGGGGTTGAGCGTGGATGTGCTCTTGGGTTTGAGTGAGCAGCGCACCCCCAAGCGCATTGCCACCAACCGCCTGGAGCGCCGGTTATTGGAGATCGACAAGTTCGACCCCAAGGCCAAGCGCCAGATCACGCAGCTACTGGACTCGTTCATCGAGGCTGAAAAGTTGAAGCAACAATTGAAGGCGCGCACCAACCCAGAGACAAAACCGCGCCTACCGCGCAATCAACCATCCAACACCCAGGAGGCCCAGGCATGACCACGTTTCAAATTGAATTGCCCGATGGCACCGCACAGGCAGCACGCGCTGCGGGCTTGCTGACACCGCAGGCTCTAGACCGGCTGCTGACTGAGGCGCTGCGCAGGCGCGAAGCGGCCAATTCGCTGCTGTCGATTGCCGACCGCGTGGCCGCCGCAGGCATTGAGCCCTTGACCATGGAAGAAATTAATGCCGAAGTAAAGGCCTCGCGCGATGAGCACGGGCCGTTGAACTAAACCCGATGCGCGCAGTTATTGATACAAATGTGCTGTTATCCGCTTTGCTTTGGAGTGGCACACCGCATGCACTCATGGAGCATGTGCGCAATGGCACGGTGTCGCTGATCAGCAGTCCAGCACTGCTGAAGGAACTGGCCCGCGTGATTGACCGCCCCAAGTTCAATGTGATTTTGCTGCGCACCCATACGTCACGGGCGCAGACGTTGGCCGAGGTGCGGCTGTTAGCGGAAGTGATTGATCCGCCACCCCTGGCGAAGCCGGTGTGTCGCGACAAGGATGATGACGCGGTGTTGGCGCTGGCCGTTGCCGCGAAGGTCAATATCGTGATCTCGGGCGATGATGATTTGCTGTGCCTGGCAAGCTTTGAGGGAATACCGATATTGACGCCCGCACAAGGCTTGCAACGGGTGCTGGAATCGCTTTAAACGGCACCCATCCAAGCAGCTCCCCAGGTGATCACAGTTTGTGATCACCTTTCAGAAACGGCCCAAACGCCGCTGTCGCTGCTGCCGAGGCCATGGTGGCGTCACGCCTGTGCCGACCACCTCTCCAGCCGCTGCCGCATACCCCGAGGGGCCGGCAAACCACACGGTGGCTAACCCCGGTCAGGCCCGCCGACTGGAAGAAGGCGCGGGTGACCACGTCTGAGTAATTGATGAGTTTTTCTTCCACGACCACCGTGTTTTTGCCCAGGTCGTACACCGGGGGGTTGAGCTTGTAGCTGCCCGCCAATTGGCCCTGGTTAGGCGCTTCGGTGCGGGTGACGAACGAGTCAGCCAGGTTGTCCACATCGCCTTGCGCCGTGCCTGCCAAGATGACGCTGCCGTTGTTGTAGAGCTTGCCCTCCCCTGCATGGATGATGACTTGTGCTGTGACCAGCAAGGGGTTCAGAACATAGACCAGCAGGGCCGCTTGGGCGATGGTTCGGCGGTGCCGGGTCTTGAAATGGTCTGGCGACAAAATGCAAATATTTAGGTCTAATAATTGGCCTATTTTGCCTTGATATTAAACACCGTTTTGAACCTGATGTGGCAAATATGGCTTGGCTTGAAACGCCTGTTTCGCCTTGCTCACCTTGATCAAACTCCAGACTACACACGCCGCCCCAAAACCTGTGCACTGCAGAGGTTGGACACCCGCCGCAAACCCTACTCGTTGCGCCTTGAAGTCTTACGCCTCAAAGCCCACATGCCCCGCGCCAGTTGCCGTGCTGTGGCCCACACTTTCAACCGATTGCATCCCGGTGTGAGCGTAGGCAAAACCTTTGTGGCCGATCTCATCGCATCACACCAACTGGAGATTGCCCAGCTGCGCCGCCAGATCAGATCGGCCAAACCCCGCGATGTGGCGGTCAACCACACTTGGGCCATGGACATGACGTTCTTCACGGACATCCACAAAACCACCCATGCGGCCATCGGCCTCATCGACTACGGCAGCCGATTGGCGCTGCGGCTGCAAGTGCTCACCCGGCGGTGCAGTTGGTCCATGCTGGGGCATGTGTGCCTGGCCATTGCCCAGCATGGCAAACCCCGCAAGCTGCGCACCGACAACGAAGCGGTGTTCAAAAGCTGGTTGTTCAACGCCTTCTTGAAGATCGTGGGCATCCACCACCAAACCACCCAGAAACACGCGCCCTGGCAAAACGGCAGGATCGAGCGTTTGTTCGGCACGCTCAAGCCACTGCTTAGGCAACTGGTCATCCCAAGTGGAGGGGCACTGCAAAGCGCGCTCGATGAATTCAGGGTTTTCTACAACAACGTCAGACCCCATCAGAATCTGAACGGGCTCGCGCCGTCTGAACACTTTGCAGGACTCAGGCCCAGAGACCTTCGGCAAATGCCGATCAAGAATGTGACACCATTGCAAGCCCTAGCGGGTCTGATGCGCGGCTACTGGATCAGGAGGTAGACCAGTCCGAGCCAGACTTCAAATCAACTCCAACAGCACTGTCCGCAAGGGGCAGGGGCAGGGGCAGGGGCAGGGGCAATGTATGCGCGAGTGGCAGCTTTTGTGCAAAAAGCAGGCACAGCGCAGTCAAAAAAGTGCCGCAACCCTATCAAAGATCAGCCCCGAGAGGCAGGTCTTTGAAAAAATAGGGGTTGAAATTCCACATGAAAACTGTTGCGGACACTTGGACATGACACCTCGGAGCGATGTGTGGTGGTCTGCCGTGCTCTATCGCGGTGAGGGTGCCGCTCCCACAAAAAAAGCCTTAAAGCCAACATCCTCGGGCTGGATCAACAGGCGGTTTGAGCGGCTTTACCCCCACTTACCCAGTTTTGAAACCATAAAATGAATACTTGTTGGGTCAATTTCAGGCATTTGTAATTTCAAAAAATACAATGAGGCTGCCCCCAACTCAACCATTCCTTCAGAAAGAGTCCGATGATGAACACCTGCAAAGCCATTGGCGTGGTCGTGATGAGCCTGAGCTGTGCACTGGCTCATGCCCAAATGGGGCACCTTGAGCGCATCTCTGCCAGCCAAAGCCTGCGGGTGTGCATTTGGCCCGACTACTACGGCATTTCTTACCGCGACCACCGAACCCAGCAGCTGCAGGGCATTGATGTGGACATGGCGCAGCACTTGGCCAAAGACTTGAAGGTGGCCCTGAAATTTGTCAACAGCTCATTCGCCACCCTGATCGATGACCTGCTGCAGGACCGTTGCGATGTGGCCATGTTTGCCATTGGCATCACGCCTGCGCGTTCAGAAAAACTCCGCTTTACCCGGCCACATCTGGTCAGCGACATCTATGCCATCACCACCAAAAGCAACCGCCGCATCAAATCGTGGGCCGACATTGACCAATTGGGCGTCGAGGTCTCGGTTGCCAAGGGCACGGTGCACGAGACCGTGATGCGCGACAAACTCAAAGCCGCCACCCTCAAGGTCAACCCCACAGCACAGGGGCGTGAGCAAGACGTCGAGTCCGGGCGGACCGATGTGTTCATGACCGATTACCCGTTCAGCCGCCGCATGCTGGAGCAAACCGATTGGGCCAGGTTGGTCAGCCCTCCGAGCACGTACCACCTGACGCCTTACGCCTATGCAGTGGCTCCCGGTGACGAGCGCTGGTTGGCCCGGATGAACCAGTTTGTACGGGACACCCAACAAGATGGTCGCTTGATGGCGGCGGCCAAGCGGCATCGGCTCGAATCGATTGTGTCCACCGAGCGATGACACCTCAACCGCGAAACCCTTGGGGTCTCAAATGGGGGGCTGCTTCGTTTTGGGTGGCGGCGGCTGTGTTGCTGACCTTGGTGTTGGGTTTGACGGCGTTCAACCTGTGGCGTTTGCGCACCGTGGCGATGGACAACGGCTTGGTCTCTGCTGCCCAATTTGCCCACGCCTTCGAAGAGCATCTGAGCCAGACACTCAGTTTGGTGGATGTCAATTTGGTGAATCTGGCCGAGCAAGACAGCCCGGACATGCCCATGGCGGTGCTGCTGCGGCATGCACGCTACATCAGATCGATTTCGTTCACCGATGCGCAAGGCGTGGTGTTCCACAGCTCAGAGGAACGCAACATCGGGCTCAAAGTGGACGATGCGGCTTTGTTGCCGCAAGGCGCTGAGCCGCTGTCGATCTTGCGCATGGGTCCACTCACGGGTGGGCGAGACCTGTTTAACGCCCAAGCGTTGTCACCCGGGCAAGCCGCACCCGCCCAGACCTTCATCTTGGTGCAAAGGCAAGTGACAGGCGCCGATGGGGGCGTGAAGAAAATGCTGGCGGTCATCAACCCCGACTATTTTTTGAATTTTTACGACCGCCAAATGCATCTGGAGAACAGCACCATCGAGCTGCTGCGACCCGATGGGGGCTTGTTGCTGAGCACCGCCAAAACATTTGAGCCCAACAGCCGCCATAACCCGCGCGTGAGCCAGCGACTTGAAGTGTCCGAATCGGGCCAATTGCCCGATGACAGCCACGCGGGCACGCCCTGGTTGACCGCTTACCGGGCATCGCGCAGTTTTCCGGCCACCGTGGTGGTGCATCTGGACCGGGACAAAATGCTCAGCGTGTGGCGCAACGAAGCCTGGATGAGTTTGATCTTGGTGGGCACGCTGATCGGCATTGCCTTGATCGGCAGCGGGGTGTATTTGGCCCGATCAAGGCAATGGGCCTCCGAGCGCGAGAACTGGATCAAAGACCTGAACAACCAAAAATACGCACTCGACCAGCATGCCATCGTGAGCGTGTCCGACCTGCAGGGGCACATCACCTATGCCAACGACCGGTTTTGCCAGATCAGCGGCTACACGCAGAAAGAGTTGCTGGGGCAGTCGCATCGCCTCATCAATGCGGGCGTGCACCCGGAAGAGTTTTTCGAGACCCTGTGGGGCACGATTGCTCAAAGCAGGGTCTGGCACAACGAGATGTGCTGCCGCAAGAAAAATGGCGAGGTGTTCTGGGTCAATGCCACGATCGTGCCCTTTCTGGATGTGGATGAACAGGTGCAGCAATACATTGCCATCAGCACCGACATCACCGATCGAAAGCAGGCCGAAACTTCATTGCAAATCGCCAAAGAAACGGCCGAACAGGCCACAGGGGCCAAAAGCCAGTTTTTGGCCAATATGAGCCACGAAATTCGCACACCCATGAATGCGATTTTGGGTCTGCTGCAACTGCTGCAACGCACCGAGATGGATGGCACTCAAAAAGCCTACGTGACCCAGACCGAAAACTCGGCCCGGGCGCTGCTGGGTCTGCTGAACGACATTTTGGATTTCTCCAAGGTGGAAGCCGGGCAAATGCAGCTTGACGCGCAAGCCTTTCGGGTGCGTGATTGGGTGCGCGAGCTGAGCGTCATCCTCACCCACAACCTGGGCCACAAGCCGGTTCAAGTCAAGGTCGACATCGACCCGAATTTGCCAGACACTTTGCTGGGCGACGACATGCGGCTCAGGCAAATTTTGATCAATCTGGGCAGCAACGCCATCAAATTCACAGAACAAGGTGAGGTGCTGATTCGCTTGGCCCAAATCCAGCGCCAGCAAAAGGATGTCACCCTGCGGTTTTCTGTGACCGACACCGGCATTGGCATTGCACCGGAACACCTGTCGCGCATTTTTGAAGGCTTCTCACAAGCCGAAGCCAGCACCACACGGCGCTTTGGAGGCACAGGTCTGGGGCTGTCCATCTGCAAGCAATTGGTGAACATGATGGGCGGTGAGCTGCAGGTGCGCAGCACGCCCGGCCAAGGCAGCGAGTTCGCATTCACCCTCACACTGATCGCTGCACCCAGTGCCCCTGAGCGTCCAGTCGCGTCGCTGACAGCGACCACCAAAACGCAGCGCCTCAAGGGCATGCGCTTGCTGGTGGTGGAAGACAACGCCATCAACCAGATGGTGGCCCAAAAACTGCTCACCCAAGAAGGTGCCGAAGTCACTTTGGCCGACAACGGTGAGCTGGGCATGCGGGCCGCCATCACGGCCGAGCCCGGCTTTGACGCTGTGCTGATGGATGTGCAAATGCCAGTGATGGATGGCTACGAGGCGGCCAAAGCCATCGGCCTGCACATGGGTTCCAAGCAGCCACCCATCATCGCCATGACTGCCAATGCCATGGCCTCAGACCGCCAGGCCTGCTTGGAGGCGGGCATGAAAGACCACATTGGCAAGCCCTTCATGCTGGAGCAATTGGTGGCGCTTTTGCATCGGCATACCCAGCACAAGGCTCAAGAGAGTGCCGTGCCTGCCCCCGATTGATTCAGCCTCGGGTATGAACCCATGCGGGCAAAGGTGCCGGTTTGTGCAACACGTCTTGTTGCAACCACTGCGCGCTTTGGCGTGCCCGCTCGGCCACAGTCTCCAGCGGCAGCTGCTGGTAGTCGTCGTTGAACACCTCAAAGCTGTAATCGCCCCGGTAAGCAATGCGGTCCAGGCGCAGCACCAAATCGGCCAACTGTTCGCTGTGCACCCCTTCGCCGGGAAACACACGGAAAGTGCGGGCCGTGGTCATGCGCTCTTCAAAGGTGGGGGTTTCTTGCCACATGAAGTCTGACAGTTGCACCAAAAAGATTTTGGACGGGTCCAGCTCTTCGATCGCGTCGAGCGTGGTTTTGGCTGCAAAGATGTGGAAGGAGTCCAAGCCAATGCCGAGGTTGGGACAATCGGCGCGACAGACCACGTCCCAGCTGGTGGTGAATTCGTTGACCGTGCGGCCCCAGGACAGCGCTTCGTAAGCGATTTTGATGCCCAAAGGCACGGCCAGCATGGCCAGCTTTTTCAGGTCGGCGGCAATCTGATCCAGGTCTTGTGTGGCGTGGCGGGAGGTGGACGAACAGGCCAGCAAAACCTTGCTGCCGCTGGCTGCGCACATCTCCAGCATGGCTTTGGCAATGTCGAGCTTGTAGCTGTGCAAGTGGCCTGACAGGCCTTCAAAGTCGCGCAGCACCTGAAAACCGGTGGGCCGCATGCCGCTTTGGCGCACGGCCGCCACGGCCGCCTGCACACCACCCGGGTGCGTGACCAGATCGCGGGCCATCAGCATCACCTGAGAAAAGCCAGCGCCCTTCATGGCCGCCAGCTTGGCCTCCAGCGTACCGGCCATGGTGATGGTGTCCATGCCGTAGCCATCGAGCAAGTTCATGGCAGGTCTCCCGCAGGGCCGCCCCAAGGGAGACCGACGCCCCCTTGGGGGGCAGTGAATACACGAAGTGATGAAAGTGGGGACTTCATTTTTTTCACTGGTGAACGAGTTCGAAGGCGACCGAACCCAAGGTGACGCGGGTGAGCGCGCCACGGTCTTCGGGATGCAATCGGGTGGACTCCACAAACTCCACGCCACGGGCCTTGAGCGCGGCCACGGCCTGCCCCACATCGGGCACACCAAAGCCGATGCGTTGCAGGCACTCGGGGCTGTCGTCGGCATCCATCCAGGGCTCAGGCTCAATGAGCTGCCACAAGAAAGTGCCGCAGGGGCTTTTCATGAGCTTGCCCTTGGGCAAGATGCCAAAGCGCTCCTCGTCGGGAATGCTGCTGAAGTCAAACATGTGTTCGTAATAAGTCTGCCAGTCGGCGCTGCGGGCCGCACCGATGTACTGCACCACACCGAAATAACTCATGCCCGTCAGTGCCGGTGGATTCGGGTCCACCGTGGGGATGGGCTTGAAGTCGATGTCGTAAATCGAGAATTCTTGCCAGCGGTCCACAAAGTAAAAGCGGCTGCCGCCCGGGCCGTGGATGGCAGGGATGTGCAGTTCCATGGCCTGCGCGTGGCTGTCCACGTTCCATGCGCCCAAGTCCAGGCAGCGGGTGTGCGCCTTCAAGGCGTCTTGCACCCGAAAGGCCACGGCCGAGATGGCGGGCTGGCCGTCGACCGTGCCGCTCACGCGGGCATCGTCCGGGCTGGCGTTGACCACCAGGTTCATGCTGCCCTGGCGGTACAGCGTCACCTCGCGTGAGCGGTGACGGGCCACCGGGCGAAAGCCCATGTTTTCGAGCACCTGACCCAGGGCCTGAGGGCGGCTGGTGGCGTATTCGATGAATTCAATGCCTGCGATACCCAATCGGTTGGGCATGTCCGGCACGGCTTCGCGGTCCACTTTGTTCAGGTTCATCTCAAGGCTCCTGTTGGGCGCTCAATAACTCAGCTGGGCCACACGGCGCAACACGTCGGCCGTGGTGGTGGGCAGGCCAAAAAATTCCAGATAGGCAGGGATTTGCTCGTACAGCATGTCGGTGCCCACCTGGGTGCGGCAGCCGCGCGCTTGGGCTGCCGCCAAAAACGCGGTGGTCTCGGCACGCATGACCACCTCGCCTACAAAAGTGTCGGGCGACAGGCGCGAGACATCCAGGGGCAGCGGATCGCCTTCGTTCATGCCCAAGGGTGTGGCGTTGACAACCAGATCATGCCCCACCGGATCGTTGGCGCCGGTGCGCACATCGATTTTCGGGTGGTTGTCTTTGAGTCGCTTGGCCAATGCTTCGCAGCAAGCGGAGTTCACATCGAACAGGCTGATGGCCGCAATGCCTGCGCCCGCGAGCGATGCCGCAATCGCGCAACCCACACCCCCTGTACCGACAACGAGTACGCGTTTGCCTACAAGGTCAAAACCCTTGCGCTGCACACCGCGCACAAAACCGGCACCGTCAAACATGTCACCCACCAGGCGACCATCGGCCAAACGCTTGACCGCGTTGCAAGCCCCCGCCACGCGCACGGTGGCGGTCACTTCATCGAGCAAACCCACCGTGCTGACCTTGTGCGGCATGGTGATCAGCGCACCCCGAATGTTTTCGAGGGTGAACACAGACCGGAGGAAAACCGGGTAGTGCTCAGCTTTGCAACCCATGGGCACCACCACCGCGTTGATCCCCGCCTCCTTGAAGTACGGGTTGTAAATCATCGGGGACTTGAAGGTGTGCGTGGGGTAGCCGATGTGCGCGATGAGTTCGGTGTGGCCGTTGATCATGGGCTAAAGAAAAAGTGGCCCGCATCGACAAAGCCTGCGGACTGAAGAAATCAGGAAATGCCCCCTAAATACAGGGGGTCAGACCCGCCGCAGCACCAGGCCGCAGCGGGCTCAGTCAAGCCTGGCCACGGCCCTCGCCGTGGCGCCATGGGGCTTACTTGCGCAGCTTGGCCAACTCAGCTTGCAGTTCGGCCACGGTGGCGGCAATCGCCTCGCCGTGCTTGGCAATCACAGGCTTCATCTTGTCGCGCAAGATGGCCACTTCGGCCGCGGGCAAGCTGGTCACTTGCATGCCGTTTTTCTTCAAGTTCTCCAGCAAGCTGGCTTCCTGGGCGCGCGCTTGGGTGCGCTGGAACTTCGAGGACTCGGCAGCCGCGTCGCTCAGGATTTTCTTTTCAGCGGCCGACAAGGTGTCCCAGAACTTCTTGCTGATGACGATCGACTGGGGGTTGTACTGGTGACCGGTCAGAACCATGTGCTTTTGCACTTCGAACAGCTTGGCGCCGTTGATGGTGGCCACGGGGTTTTCCTGGCCGTCCACGGCTTTTTGTTCCAGCGCAGCGTACAGCTCAGGGAATGGCAGCGGTGTGGGGTTGGCACCCAGCGCCTTGACCCAGTCCACATTGATCGGGTTGGGGATCACGCGCAGCTTCAGGCCTTCGATGTCCGACACCTTGTTGATGGCGCGGCGGCCGTTCGTCACATGGCGAAAGCCCAGCTCATAAAAGCCCAAACCCACCAGGCCTTTTTCTTCCAGCTTGGCGTGCAATTTCTTGCCAAAGGCACCGTCCACCACGGCATCGGCTTCTTGGCCGCTGGCGAACATGAAGGGGAAATCAAACACCGAAAAGTCGCGCACTTGCGAGGCAAAGATGCCCGAGTTCATCGAAGCCATCTCCAAAGTGCCACCTTGAATGGCCGAGACGTTGGCCTGGTCGCTGCCCAAAGCGCCAGCGGGGAACACGTTGACCTTGAGCTTGCCGCCGGAGTTTTTCTCGACGATTTCCTTGAACTTTTCCATGCCCTGAATGATGGGGTGGCCCGCTGCATTCTGGTTAGCGAACTTGATGGTTTTGTCTTGCGCCGAAGCCACGCCCATGGCGGCCAGTGCCACGGTGGCGATCAAGGACTTGATGAATACACGTTTCATGAAGGGTCTCCAGTAGAAAGAAGGACGTACGCTGTGCATCAAAGGGGTGGTTGTCAGGCGTACCCGATCAGACAACCACACCCGGGAATCAATAGAACCAACGCGCGGGCACCATCACCAACGCAGGAAAGAGCACCATGGCAAACATGACGGTGAACTGGGCAATCATGAAAGGCAGCACGCCCCGCGTGACTTCGTCCATGCTGATTTTTCCGACACCGGCCACGGCGTTGAGCACCGTGCCCACAGGCGGTGTGATCAGGCCAATGGCGCAGTTGATGATGAACAAAACACCGAAGTAAATCGGGTCGATGCCTGCCGCCTTGACCACCGGCATGAGCACCGGGGTCAAGAGCAAAATGGTGGGCGTCATGTCGAGCGCGGTGCCGATCACAATGATGATCACCATGATGGTGAACATGAGCAAACGCGGGCTGTCCATCAAGGGCTGCAAAATTTCGATCAGCTGGGCTGGTAAATTGGCCACCGTGATGAGCCAGGCCGAGACCATGGCGGCAGCCACCAAAAACATCACGACTGCGCTGGTTTTGGCCGAACTCACAAACAAGGGGTACAGGTCTTTCAAACCCAGTTCGCGGTAAACGACAGTGGAAATGAACAAGGCGTAAACCGCCGCCACCACCGCCGCTTCGGTGGGGGTGAAAATGCCGAACTTCAGGCCAAACACCACGATGAGCGGCATCACCAGCGCCCAGGTGGCTTCGCGCATGGCCACCAGGATCTCGCTCATGGACTTGCGTGGCGGTACCTGCACCATTTCACGCCGCGCCAACCACCACCAGGTGACCCACAGCGATGCGCCCAGCATGATGCCGGGCACGATACCAGCCATGAACAGTTTGGAGATGGACACATTGCCCGCCACGCCAAAGATCACAAAGCCAATGCTGGGCGGAATGACCGGGGCGATGATGCTCGCTGAAGCAATCAAGCCCGCCGAGCGGGCCCGGTCATGGCCTGCCGCCACCATCATGGGCAAGAGCAAGGCCGACAGCGCCGCCGCATCGGCCACCGCCGAGCCCGACAACGCTGCCATGATCACGGCGGCCATGATGGTCACGTAACCCAGGCCGCCTTTGATGTGGCCCACGCAGGCCATTGCAAAGTTCACGATGCGGCGCGACAAACCACCTGCATTCATGATCTCGCCGGCCAGCATGAAAAACGGCACGGCCAGCAAAGGGAAACTGTTGGCGCCTTCAAGCAGGTTTTGCGCGAGGATCTGGGCATCGAACATGTTCAGGTGCCACATCAGCGCCACGCCGCAGATCAAGAGCGAAAACGCAATCGGGATGCCAATGGCCATGGCCCCGAGCAGAGAAAAAACAAAAATAGCGATCGTCATGTCAGTCCCTTGTGCGCTCAGGCTTTGCCACTGCCGCCATGGGGCGACTCTTCGGATTCCTGAACCATGACCAGGTCTTCATCACGCACTTGGCCGGTGAGCAATCGATACAGATCGGTCAGCAAGATCAAGCCCGCCAGCACCGCAAACACCACGCCCGGGGCATAGACCCAAGCCATGGTCACTTCCATCACCGCGCTGGTGCTGCCCAGATTGATCACGGTCTGCTGGTAAGCCCCTTTGAACAGCAGCCAGCAAATGAACAACATGGCCAGGTAAGACAAGCCAAGGCAAAACTTCTTGCCCGCCGGGCCCAGTCGGCCCAGCAACATGTCGGTGCCCAAGTGACCGTGCTCCTTCAAGGCAACGACAGCGCCCATGAAGGTCATCCAGACGAACAGCCAGCGCGACAGCTCTTCAGACAAGGTGATGCCTGAGTTGAACCCGTAGCGCATGACCACGTTGCCAAAGACCAGCACCACCATCACGGCCAAACACAGGGCCATGACGACGTTCAGGACTTTGCAAAAACCGTCGATGAATTTATGAACCAACACACGTCTCCAAAAATGGGATATCAATAATGTACGAACTGGTTAGTTTTTATGGGATAAGTGTTTACCCTTGCATCGCGACGATATTGAGACTTAACTGCTATGCCGAAATGGTATGACTGACAAAGCGCAGGATCAACTCGACCACATGCACCCGCTTGAGGGTGTTGGCCTTGTCCTGGCTGGCCCGGTCCTGAAAGATCAGGCCAAAGGTGTGGCGGTTGGAGACGTTGAAAAACGAGAACGCCGAAATCGCCGAGTGGATGTCCACCGGGTCCAGCCCTGCCCTGAACACGCCCTGCGCCACACCCCGGTCGTACACCGCCTGCACCGACTGGATGGCATTGGAGTTGAGCGCCTGAATGCTCTGGCTTTGCCGCAAATAATCACCGCGCTGGATGTTCTCATTCATCACCAGCCGAATGAAGTCTTCGTTGTCGCGGTGGTGGTCGTAGGTGAACTCCACCAGCTTTTGCAGCGCCTGCGCAGGCGGCAGGTCGTCCAGGTGCAGGTCCGACTCGATGGCCCGCATGCGCCGGTAAGCCTCTTCAAGCACCGCCAGGTACAAGCCATCTTTGCTGCCGAAGTAGTAGTAGATCATGCGCTTGCTGGTGCGCGTGGCCGCGGCAATGGCGTCGATGCGCGCGCCACTCAGGCCCTTGTCGGCGAACTCGTGTGTGGCCACAGCCAGGATCTCGGCCATGGTGCGGGCCGGGTCGTTGGTGCGGCTGGTGCCGGTGGAGGCGCTCAGCAAGGGATCAGAAGAATGTACCGGTTGGTTCATTTTTCGAAGTATAGGGCGGCTGCAAGCCGATTCACCCCACAGGCTTACTCATGTGCATTGACCTCTTCTTCTGGCAACGCTTTGTCAATTTTTTCCATGTTGTCCAGCAACTTCAAAAAATAGTGCAGCGTGTGCGCCATGTCGCCCATCGAGAAGTCCTGCAGCGCCTGCTCGTAATAGGCCTTGATTTTGGGCTGCGCCAACTCCATCCAAACATGGCGACCTGTATCGGTCATCACCACCAGGCGCGAGCGTCGGTCGCGCCCGTCGGTGCTCATCTCGATGTGGCCGTCACGCGTCATGCGGGTAATCAGGCCTGAGAGGTTTTGTCGGCTGACCATGAGGTAGCGCGCCAGCTCACCCACGCCCATGCCCTGCGCAGCCTCGGGCCGCGACAAGGCCCCCAGCACAGCCCACTGCTGCGTGGTCAAACCTTCATCTTGCACCGCTCTGCTGCCTGTTTTGTGCAACATATTGGCGCATTGATACAACTTGAAAAAAATTCGATTGGCCATTTCCATGCGGGCATCAGTCGTTTTATTCATAGGGAAAACCATAGGTTATTAAATGACAAAAGCGCTTGATGGGGAATATCGCAAACCCTAGAATGAGACAATATATTGACATATGTTCAGCAGTCAGAGTTTTAAAAAACCCCATTCATTCGGAGAAAAACATGAGAAACCTCAAGGGCAAAACAGTGATTGTGACCGGCGGCGGTGGCGGCATTGGCGGGGCCACCAGCCGACGCTTTGCCGCTGAAGGTGCCAAAGTCGCGGTGTTCGACATGAACTGGGCCGGAGCTCAAAAAGTGGCTGACGACATCCAAGCCGCAGGGGGTACAGCCGCCGCCTTCGAGTGCAACATCACCGACCGCGCCCAAGTCGACGCCGCCGTGGTTGCTGCTGAAGCACAACTGGGTCCCATTGACGTATTGGTCAACAACGCAGGCTGGGACATCTTCAAGCCCTTCACCAAGACTGTGCCCGCCGAGTGGGACAAACTGATCGCCATCAACCTGACCGGTGCCCTGCACATGCACCATGCGGTGCTGCCCGGCATGGTGGCGCGTGGCGGCGGTCGGATCGTCAACATCGCGTCGGACGCAGCCCGTGGCGGCTCGTCTGGCGAAGCCGTCTACGCCGCTTGCAAGGGCGGCCTGGTCGCCCTGTCCAAGACACTGGCCCGCGAGCACGCCCGCCACCAGATCACGGTCAACGTGGTCTGCCCCGGCCCGACCGACACCGCCTTGCTGGCCGGTTTTGCCGAAGGCGCAGCCAACCCCGACAAGTTGATGGACGCCTTCAAGAAGGCCATCCCACTCGGCCGCATTGGCCAGCCCGACGACTTGGCTGGTGCCATCGTCTTCCTGAGCAGCGGCGACGCGTCCTTCATCACTGGCCAGGTCATCAGCGTGTCTGGTGGCTTGACCATGCACGGCTGATCTGCCACCCCGCACTATTTTTTGGAGAACTCCATGCAATTCGAAGACATCCTGTACGAAAACCGCAACGGCGTGGCCTGGATCACGATCAACCGCCCCGAGAAGATGAATGCTTTTCGCGGCACCACCTGCGACGAACTCATCAAAGCCTTGAACAAGGCGGGATACGACCGCGACATCGGCTGCATTGTTTTGGCCGGTGCCGGTGACCGTGCTTTTTGCACAGGCGGCGACCAGTCGGCCCACGACGGCAACTACGACGGCCGTGGCACCATTGGTTTGCCCATGGAGGAACTCCACACGGCGATCCGCGATGTGCCCAAGCCCGTGATCGCACGCGTGCAAGGCTTTGCCATCGGTGGTGGCAACGTGCTGTGCACCATCTGCGACCTGACCATTTGTTCAGACAAAGCCATCTTTGGCCAAGTCGGCCCCAAGATGGGCTCGGTCGATCCCGGCTACGGCACCGCCTTTTTGGCGCGTGTGGTCGGCGAGAAAAAAGCCCGTGAAATCTGGTACCTCAACAAGCGCTACTCGGGTCAAGAGGCCGTGGACATGGGTCTGGCCAACATCTGTGTGCCGCACGAGCAACTCGACGCCACCGTACAGGAATGGGCCGAGACCATCTGCGAGCGCAGCCCCACGGCGATTGCCATTGCCAAGCGCAGCTTCAACATGGACACCGCGCACCAGGCGGGCATCGCGGGCATGGGCATGTACGCGCTCAAGCTTTACTACGACACCGAAGAGTCGCGCGAAGGCGTGAAGGCCTTGCAGGAAAAGCGCAAGCCCGACTTCCGAAAGTACGCCAAGTAACCGCGCAAACAGAGGACGCCAAATGAACCCCAATCCCTACATTAACGAAGACCTGCAGGCGCTGGCCGAGACCGTGCGCCGCTTTGCCGATGAAAAAATCAAGCCCGGTTTTCTGGAGCGCGACAAGACGCGCGAGTTTGACCGCGCCTTGCTGCGCGAGATGGGCGAGTTGGGCTTCATCTGCCCCGAAGTGCCCGAAGAATTCGGCGGCTTGGGCATGGGTTGCGTGGCCGCAGGCGTGATCCACGAAGAAATAGCCCGTGCCGACCTGAGCTTTTCGTATCTGAACCTTTTGGCCTCGCTGAACAGCCAGATCCTCTACAAATATGGCAAGCCCGAAGTGGTGCGCCCCTGGCTCGACAAAATCCGCGAAGGCAGCGCCATTTGCGCGATTGCCCTGACCGAGCCGCGTGGCGGCTCAGACGCGGCGAATCTGCGTTTGCGGGTTGAGCGGGACGGTGACTTTTATGTCATCAACGGCGAAAAAACTTCGATCTCTGCCGCAGATCAGGCCGACATCACTGTGGTGTTTGGCCGCACCGGCACACCCGAGTCGGGCGCGCATGGCGTCACCGCCTTGCTGGTACCCATGAACACCCCGGGCCTGAGCACCAGTCGCTTTGACTGCCATGGCCAACGTTCGATCGGCCGCGGCTCCATATTTTTCGAAAACGTGCGTGTACCCGTCAGCCACCGCTTGGGTGACGAAAACAAAGGCTTCGTGCAGGTCATGCACGGGTTCGATTACTCACGCTCATTGATCGGCCTGCAGTGCCTGGCCGTGGCACGCGCTGCCCTCGATGAAACCTGGGAGTACATCACCCAGCGCCAGGCCTTTGGCCAGCCGCTGTCGGCATTTCAGGGCGTGACCCACCCTCTGGCGCAATACGACACCGAAGTCGAAGGTGCCCGACTGGTGTGCCTGCAAGGCCTGTGGCTCAAGGACCAAGGCTTGCCTCACTCCGCCGAGGCCGGCATGGCCAAGTGGTGGGGCCCCAAGCTGGCTTATGACGTGATCCACCAGTGCCTGCTGTGCTTTGGCCACGGAGGCTACGACCGCGGCCTGATGGAGCAGCGCTTGCGCGATGTGCTGGGCTTCCAGATCGGGGACGGCACGGCCCAGATCATGAAAACCATCATTGCGCGCACCCGTGCCGGTCGCAAGAACGTGCCGGCCTAAGAGTCTTGAACTACCACAGAAAAACCACCATTACGAGGAGACAAACATGGATTTTGACGCTGTACTGCTGGCCCCACGGCGTAACCGCATGATCGAGCAAGGTTTTTGGCATGACCGCACCATCAACGGTGAACTGGATGCCTGCCTCGCGGCCTGCCCGGACAAGCTGGCCCTGACGGCTTACCGCTTGGAAGCCGGTGATGCGCGCCGCTTCAATTACCGCGAACTGGCGCAAATGGCCGACCGCGTGGCCGTGGGCATGACCCGCCTGGGCGTGCAAAAGAACGACATCGTGGCCTGCCAGTTGCCCAACTGGTGGCAATTCACCGTGACTTACCTAGCGTGCTCGCGCATCGGTGCGGTGATGAACCCGCTGATGCACATCTTCCGAGAGCGCGAGCTGAACTTCATGCTCAAGCACGGCGAAGCCAAAGTCATCATTGCGCCCAAAACCTTCCGGGGTTTTGACTACGAGCAAATGATCACGGCCATCCAGCCCGGTCTGCCCGATCTGAAACACATCGTGACGGTAGACGGGCAAGGCGCCAACAGCTTTGAAGCGCTGCTCAGTGGCCCCGCCTGGGAAAAAGAAGCGGATGCTGCCGCCATCCTGAGCGCACACCGCCCCGGACCCGACGACATCACCCAGCTGATCTACACCTCGGGCACCACCGGCGAGCCCAAGGGCGTGATGCACTCGGCCAACACCGTGATGGCCAACATCATTCCTTATGCACAGCGTTTGCAACTGGACGCCGAAGACGTGGTACTGATGGCCTCCCCCATGGCACACCAGACCGGTTTCATGTACGGCCTGATGATGCCCATCATGCTCAAGGCCAGTGCCGTACTGCAAGACATTTGGGAACCGAAGAAAGCCGTCGAGGTGATCAACACCGAAAAGGCCAGCTTCACCATGGCTTCGACGCCCTTCCTGACCGACCTGACCAAGGGTGTGACCGAAAACAACACGCCGGTACCCACGCTCAAGACTTTCCTGTGCGCCGGAGCACCGATTCCAGGCCCGCTGGTGGAGCAGGCACGCGCCGCGCTGGGCACCAAGATCGTGTCGGCCTGGGGCATGACCGAAAACGGCGCGGTCACGCTGATCGAGCTGAACGACCCAGACGAGCGCGCCTTCACCACCGATGGCCTCGCATTGGCCGGTGTGGAGCTCAAGGTGGTGGAGATCGACGCCTCCGGCCCTGCCCTGCCTGCGGGCACACCCGGTAAGTTGTATGTTCGTGGATGCTCTAACTTTGGCGGCTACCTCAAGCGCCCGCACCTCAACGGCACCGACGCGGAAGGCTGGTTTGACACCGGAGACCTGGCCCGCATGGACGAGCAAGGCTACATCCGCATCACCGGTCGCAGCAAGGACGTGATCATTCGAGGCGGTGAAAACATCCCAGTGGTCGAGATCGAATCGCTGCTGTACCGCCACCCCGCCGTGGCCATGGCGGCCATCGTGGCCTACCCTGACGAGCGACTGGGCGAGCGCGCCTGCGCCGTGGTGGTGACCAAGCCCGGTCAAAGCATGGACCTGCCCGAAATCGTGCGTTACCTGAAAGAACACCAGGTGGCCACGCAGTACATTCCCGAGCGCCTGCAAGTGCTGGACGCCATGCCCGCGACCCCCTCGGGCAAGATCCAGAAGTTCAAACTGCGCGAACAACTGCAAGCGATGCTGGCCCAAGGCTGATGGTTACCCACACCATGACCAACCGCACCATCCTCACCGAAACCCATGGCCGCGTAGGCCTGATTCGGCTGAACCGTCCGGCCCAACTGAACGCCCTCAACGACGAGTTGATGGACGCGCTGGGGGCAGCCTTGCTGGCTTTCGATGGCAACGCCGACGTCGGGGCCATCCTCGTCACCGGCAGCGACAAGGCATTTGCCGCAGGTGCCGACATCGCGGTGATGGCCGACTGGACTTACATGGACGTGTACCAAGGCGGTTTCATCACCCGCAACTGGGAAACCATCCGTCAGGTGCGCAAGCCGGTCATCGCGGCTGTGGCGGGTTACGCCATGGGCGGCGGCTGCGAGCTGGCCCTGGCCTGCGACATCATCGTCGCTGCCGAATCGGCCAAATTTGCACTGCCCGAGATCAAGCTGGCCATGCTGCCTGGCGCAGGCGGCACGCAGCGCCTGCCCCGCGCAGTGGGCAAAGCCAAGGCCATGGACATGTGCCTGTCGGCCCGCGTGCTGTCGGCGCAAGAAGCGGACCGCTATGGCCTGGTCTCGCGTGTGGTGCCTGACGCGGAACTGCAAAACACCGCTTTGAAACTGGCCACACAGATTGCGGGCTACTCATTGCCCGCGCTGATGGCCATCAAGGAATCCGTCAACCGCGCCCACGAGAGCAGCCTGAGCGAAGGCATACTTTTTGAACGTCGCGAGCTGCATGCCCGCTTTGCCAGCAGCGACGCGCACGAAGGCATGCAGGCCTTTCTGGGCAAACGCCAACCTGTTTTCCAGCACCGTTGATTGAATGTCTGACAAAGCCACTTTTGCTTGGGCTGAATCTTTGAACCACGTCATTCAATTGAAGCACGACAAGCGCCAAGTGCAGCGCATAGGGGTGTGTCTCCAAAAACCTGCATGTGTGCCAGACGGTCAAATCAGTACGCCGCATGTGCAGCAACTGCAAACTCGCGGCCCCCTTTGGCGAAGGTGCTCAGAAATGCGTCTTAACATCAATGCCCATTTGCGCCAAAGACTTGGCACGGTAAGCCTTGGGGGTCATGCCGATGTGCTTGCGAAAGAAACGGCTGAAGTAAGCGTCGTCTTCAAAGCCGAGTTCGGAGGCCAGTTGTTTGATGGGCAAAGCGGTGTAGACCAGTTCGCGTTGCGCTTCCTGAATCAAGCGGTCATTCATGACCTGCAGGCTCGATTTGCCCAAGACCTCACGACACAGGCGCGAGAGTTGCCCCACCGTCACGCCGACCTGGTTGGCATAGGTTTGCAAGGAATGCTCGGAGCGGAAATTTTTGTCGATCAAGCTGCGGAATTTTTCGATTTGCCGCGCCTTGCGCGAGATGCTGTAGTGGGTTTGGGTGTCCGTCAGATCGGACAATTTGCAAATGCGGTGCACTTGCACCATCAGGGCCAACAACAAAGACGTACCCGCGGCCACCTGACCTTCAGCCGGTGTGTGCGACTCTTGCTCCAGTGCCAAAAACAAGGGCATGAGCTGGTCGATGTAGCGCATCTCCAACTGCAAGGAGAGCAAACGCGGGGTGCGTATGGTGTCCAACAAGGGCGGCATCATCAACGCCGCCGCCGATTCCAGCGCCTTTTGCATGGCCGTGACCACCGGGCCATTGGTGTCTTGGGAAAACCGGAACCCGTGCACATGACCTGCCGGGATCAACATCACGCAGGGCGCATGCAGTGTTTGCTGAACATGCTCAATCTGTACATCCACATGCCCCTCTGTGAGGTAAAGCACCTGGATGAACGAATCGTGTCGATGGGGATGGATCAGCCAGTTGTACAAGGTCGAACGCTGCGGAATCCATTCGAAATTGAAAGCAGCCGAATCTTCATGACGGCTCGAATCGCCATACAAATCGTAATTCGGGATAACCCTAGAAACCACCATTTTTGCGCTCCAGTTCGCACGAATTGTCCTGTTATTCGAACGAATCGTCAAAAATTTTCTCGACCATTATTCCAACAATGTTTGATATGGAACAGGAATAAGGACATGAACATGAGTGGAGACAAAAGCTGGCTTGAGTTGGACGACCGCGTGTGTGTGGTCACCGGCGCCGCCAGCGGCATCGGCGCATCGGTCGCCGAGCGTTTGACGCAAGTGGGGGCGCGCGTGGTGCTGCTTGATCGCGATGCACAGGGCTTGAGGCGCATGCAAGATCAACTGCAAGCGAAAGGCGCGAAGACCTTGGCCGTGACCTGTGACATCAGCGATGCGGCCCGCGTGCAGGCCGCCGCAGAAAAAGTCCTGTCCACATGGGGCACCGCCTATGCGCTGATCAACAACGCGGGACTGCTGCGTTCTGGCGGTTTGGCCGACGTGAGCCTGGACGAGTGGAACGAAGTGCTGGCGGTCAACCTGACCGGCTACCTGCTGTGCGCCCGCGCCTTCGGTGCGGCCATGCGCGACGCCGGTGAAGGCTGCATCGTCAACGTGGCGTCCATCTCAGGACTGTTCCCACAAAGCCACAGTGGTGCCTACAGCGCCAGCAAGGCCGGCGTGCTGCTGATGTCACGTCAGATGGCCGTCGAATGGGGCCCGCAAGGCGTGCGCAGCAACGCGATTTGCCCCGGCATGATTCGCACCGCTTTGTCGGCCAAGTTTTACGAAGAGCCTGGCTTTGAAGCCAAGCGTTCAGCCGTCACAGCCAGCCGCCGCATCGGCGAGCCGCAAGACATCGCCGATGTCGCGATGTTTCTGGCCAGCCCACGCTCGGGCTACATCAACGGCGCCGAGCTCGTTGTCGATGGCGGCATGTCCTGCATGTTGATGGACATGGTGCCGCGTCCTGGCTACAACCAAACCGCTTGAGGAGACAAAGATGACAAGCCATTTCGATTGTGATTTGCTGGTGGTGGGCTCTGGAGCAGCAGGTTTGTCTTGCGCGATCACGGCCAAAAAACGTGGCCTGGATGTGCTGGTCATCGAGAAAGAACCCGTGTTCGGCGGCACCACCGCCCTGTCGGGTGGCGTGCTCTGGATCCCCCTGAACGCGCATGGCCGCAAGCAAAACCCACAAGACACGCTGGATGCCGTGCGGACTTACATGATGCAAGAGACCGGCACTTACTACGACGAAGCGGCGGTCGCCGCTTTCATGGATCAAGGTCCGAAGATGGTGGATTTTTTCGAGCGCGAGACCGAGATGAAATTTATTCCTACGCTCTACCCGGACTACCACCCCGACGTGCCAGGCGGCGCTGCCATTGGCCGTTCGATTCTGGCGCAGGCCTATGACATCCGAGGTCTGGGCAAAGACATGCCGCGCTTGAAGCCCCCGCTCAAGACCATCACCTTCATCGGCATGATGTTCAATTCCTCCAATGCGGATCTCAAGCATTTTTTCCAGTTCACGAAGTCACTGACGTCCTTTTTGTATGTGGCCAAACGCCTGTTCAATCACATCAAGGAACTGGCGCTGTACCAACGCGCCATCAACGTGACCAGCGGCAATGCGCTGGCAGCGCGTCTGGCCAAATCGACGCTGGACTTGGGCATTCCCATCCTGACCTCGACACCGGCCAAACGAGTTTTGACCGAGAACGGCCAAGTGGTCGGCATGCTGGTCGGCGGCGAAGGGGGTGACCGCGAAATCCGCGCACGCCGTGGCGTGGTACTCGCTTGCGGTGGCTTTCCGCAAGACGTACAGCGCATCGCCAAGGCTTATCCGCACCTGCAAAGTGGCGGGGAACACCTCTCCCCTACCCCCGAAACCAACACAGGCGATGGCGTGCGCATGGCCGAGACCGCCGGTGCCGATGTGGACTTGCGCTTGAAGGATGCAGCCGCCTGGATGCCAGTGTCCAAAGTGCCATTTGGAAACGGCGAATTTGGTGTCTTTCCCCACTTGCTGGACCGCTACAAACCCGGCGTGATTGGCGTGCTGCGGAACGGCAAGCGCTTCACGAATGAATCGAACTCGTACCACGATGTGGGCGTGGCCATGATCGAGGCCTGCAAGGGTCAAAAGGAAACCGTGATGTGGCTGGTCTGTGACAAGACCACCTTGGGCAAATACGGGCTGGGCTTCGTCAAACCTGCGCCCATGCCTTTTGGCAAATACATCCGCAATGGTTACCTCTTTGAGGGCAAGACATTGGCCGATCTGGCGCAGGTCACCGGTATCGATGCGGCCGGCCTGGAAGCCACCGTGCACGAATACAACACCGGTGCCGTCAAAGGTGTGGATGAGCAACACGCCCGCGGCACCACCGCCTTCAACCGTTATCTTGCCGACCCCAACCACCAACCCAACCCCTGTGTGGCACCGGTTGAAAGAGGTCCGTTCTATGCGGTCAAACTGTTGATGGGCGACCTCGGCAGCTTCGATGGCATCCAGACCAGCGTGGTGGGTGAAGTCAAGAAAAGCGATGGCTCGGTGATCCCGGGTCTGTACGCCGTCGGCAATGACCGTGCCAGCATCATGGGCGGCAACTACCCGGCCGCAGGCATCACACACGGCCCCAACATGGTGTTTGCCTATGTGACGGCCAACCACATCGCGGACAAGGTGGGTGCCTGAAATGAACACGCTCATCAAGCCGGTAGGGAGCGCAGCATGAGCGGCGCACCTGTGGCCATCGTCACCGGCGCGGCCGATGGCATTGGCTGGGCCACGGCACAGCAGTTGGCCCATGCGGGATGGACTGTGGCCTTGTTCGATTTGAACGGTGCGCTCGCGCTTGAACGTGCGCAGGCCCTGGGTGTCCAACACTCGGGCTGGTCCTGCGATGTGACCGATGCGGACGCGGTGCAAACGCGTGTGAGCGATGTGGTGTCACGCCATGGCCGCATCGATGGACTGGTCAACAACGCCGGGATCGCCGACCAGACCGCCCCGACTTTGCAGCAAGACATCGTCGCTTTTGACAAGGTGTTGTCGGTGCATTTGCGGGGTGTGTTTCTCATGTCCCAACAAGTGATCGCGCAGATGACCCGCCAGCCGCGTGATGCACGCGGCATCCGAGGCGCCATCGTGAACATCGGCTCTATCGCCAGCTTTGGCGGCATTCCCGGTCGCAATGCTTACTGCGCGGCCAAGGCCGGCGTGCTCGGCATGACCCGGGCTCTGGCCAGCGAATGGGCGCGCCGTGGCATACGCGTGAACGCCGTAGCGCCCGGTTATGTGAAAACCGCCTTGGTGGCCAGCTTGGCCGAACGCGGTGCCATCGATGCCCAGGCAATTGCCCGCCGAACCCCCATGGGGCGCATGGCCGCCCCCGAAGAAATTGCCCAAGTGATCGCCTTTTTGGCCTCACCCCTTGCCAGCTACATCACCGGTGCGGTGTTGCCGGTGGACGGTGGCTGGACCGCCTTGGGTGCGCCCGAGGCGGCACTTGGCCCCCTTGAAGAAGATTAAAAAAGGAGACAACCCAGATGTTGACGATCAATTTATTCAACGGCCTGGTCTACGGCGCATTGCTCATCGTGATGTGCTCGGGCCTGGCCCTCATTTATGGCCTGCGCCGGGTGGTGAACTTTGCCCATGGCTCGCTGTACATGTTGGGCGCTTACCTGGGCTATTCGATTTCAATGCACAGCAATTTCTGGGTGGCTTTGGTCGCAGCACCGGCCATCATGGCCTTGTTCGGCGTGCTGCTGGACCGTTATGGATTTCGCCTGCTCCAAGACCGCGATCCGCTGACCGTGGTGCTTGTCACTTTCGGCCTGCTGTTGGTCATCGAGGATCTGGTGCAAACCACTTGGGGCAAAAGCAACCTGTCCGTGCCTATTCCTGAAGCCCTCGCCTTCAGCGTCGATTTGTTCGGTACGCCTGTGCCGGCCTATCGCTTGTCCGTGATCCTTATCGGTTTGCTGGTGGCGCTGGGCTTAAGCCTGTGGTTGCGCTTTTCCAAGGTGGGTTTGTTTGTGCGGGCCGCCAGTACAGACCCGGTGACCACTTCCATGCAAGGCGTGAACACCGATGTTCTGAGTGCAGGCGTGGTGGGCCTGGGCACTGCGCTCGCGGGTCTTGCTGGTGTGGTGGCAGCGCCCTTCCTGTCCTTGTCACCGGCCATGAGTTCTGACGTCATCATCGACTCTTTCGTGGTGGTCGTGATTGGCGGCCTGGGTTCTTTGGCAGGAGCGTTCATCGCGGCCTTGGTGTTGGGCATGTTGCAGGCCATTGGTGCGGTTTACCTGCCCGATGTCGCCGTGCTGCTGCCCTTCGTGTTCATGATCATCATCCTGATCTGGAAACCCTCCGGGTTTGCAGGAAGCCGCACTTAACCGGAGTAGATGACGATGAGTTTGAAGAAATCTTCTCTCGGCGCCCTTGTTGCGTTGGCCATGGGAGCCGCGGTGGCCTTCGGTGTGCCGTCGAGCACGTTGCTGTCGCTGCTCACACAGTCCATCATTTACGCGGTATTTGCTCTGGGTGTGGGCGTTTTACTCAAGCAAAACGGCATGGTCAGCTTCGGCCACGCCTTGTTTTTCGGCGGTGCCAGCTACCTGATCGGGATCTTGCTGCAGCTGCAGCTCATGTCGGCCGAACTGGCCATTTTGGTAACTTTGCTGGTCGTGACGGTGGGGGCCTTCTTGATCGGTCTGGTGATCGTGAGGGTGCCTGGCGTGGCCTTTGGCATGTTGACGCTGGCCATCGGTCAGATGTTTTTTCTGTCGGCTTCACGCGCCCGAGGTCTAACCGGAGGCGCCGACGGCATGAACATCGATTGGCCTTCGCGTCTGTTTGGTTTTCCGATGTCGCAAATGCTCAAACCAGCCACGATGTTCCTGGTGTGCTGGAGCACGCTGGTGGTGGTGATGTTCCTCTTGGCATGGCTGATGCGGACACGTTTTGGCAGCATCACCGAGGCCGTGCGCGACAACGAAGAGCGCGCACGCTTCATTGGCATCTCAACCTTGCTGCCACGTGCTGCGGTGTATGCGCTGTCCGCCTTGGTGACCTCTGTGGCAGGTGTGCTGTCGGCCATGAACACCGGCTTCGTGTCCCCTGAAAGCATGCACTGGAGTCTGTCGGGTGTGGCTTTGATGATGGTGGTTGTGGGTGGCTTCAAGGCGCTTTGGGGGCCTGCAGTAGGTGCCGTGGTTTATTTCATGTTCAAAGATATTTTGGGTGAACACGCCACGCACTGGATGACGATTTTTGGCATGGCCCTGATCGCGGTGATTGTGTTTTCACCCACAGGAGTGGCCGGCATGTTTGACCGGTGGGTCCTGGGCAAAAAGCCCTCGGTCAAGGTTGGCGGCCACTGAGCGGGAGAACAGCATGACAAATTACGTATTGCAAGCAGAAGACGTGGCCATTCATTACGGTGGTGTCAAAGCCGTGGACGGTGTCGCCCTCACGCTTGAAAAAGGCCAAATTCGAGGCCTGATTGGCCCCAATGGATCAGGGAAATCCACCGTGATCGATGCGATCACCGGCAGGCGCAAGCTCACCCGGGGCACAGTCAGTTTGCTCGGACAAGACGTGTCAGCACTTGGCGTGGTCGAACGGCGCATGCGCGGCTTGTCGCGCAGCTTTCAGCGCACCAGCATCTTTGGGCAAATGACCGTGTACCGCCAGATTGAACTGGCGTCCCACAAGATGGGCGTCAAAGATTCCGCCGCCGACGCCGAGGCCGTGCTCAAAGAGCTGGAACTGTGGTCGCTCAAGGATTCGACAGCTGAAGACCTGGGCTACGGCGAACAACGCCGACTGGATCTGGGTCTGGCTTTGGTGGGTCGCCCCACAGTGCTGCTGTTGGACGAGCCCATGGCGGGCTTGTCGGTCAAGGAATCCCTGGATCTGGCGCAGCACTTGAAAAAACTCACCTCCAGCTGGGACGTGTCGGTCTTGCTGGTGGAGCATGACATGGATGTGGTGTTCGGCATCTCCGATGTGGTGACCGTGTTTGAGTTGGGCCGTGTGATTGCCAGCGGTCCGCCGGCTGAAGTTCGCGCCAATCCACGTGTGCGTGAAGCTTATTTGGGGAGCGCAGCATGAGCGCCTTGTTGAATCTTAAAAACGTGCACGCCTACTACGGTGCGGCACACATCTTGCACGGTCTTGACCTGCATGTGAACCCGGGTGAGCGGGTAGCCCTCATTGGGCGCAATGGGGTGGGCAAGACCACGGTGGTCAACACCATCCTGGGGCTGGCCAGTCTGAAAGAAGGCCATGTGGCTTTTGGCGGAAAAGAGCACACCAAGCTGCGGGCCTACATGGCGGCGCAGCATGGGATTGCCGTGATTCCCCAAGGTCGGCGCATTGTGGCCAACCTGACTGTGGAAGAAAACCTGATCCTTGGTGCCGCCGTGGGCCGCAAGGGGCCTTGGTCAGTGTCCGAAATCTACAAAATTTTCCCGATTCTTCAAGAGCGCGCCCATACCCCAGGCACGGCGCTGTCGGGCGGCCAGCAACAGATGCTGGCGGTCGGGCGTGCGCTGATGGCCAATCCAGCCCTGATCTTGCTGGACGAGCCCACCGAAGGGCTGGCACCCGTGATCGTGGACCAATTGGCCGGTGTATTCAACCAGGTTGCCGACCAGGGCACGGCGCTTTTGTTGATTGAACAAAACATGAGCTTGGTCGTGCGTGTAGCTCGGCGTTACATGGCCATGGCCAAGGGCGCCATCGTCGCGCAGGGCGAGGTCGTCAATTCCCGTGATGGCCTGCATGCACTTGAAAACCACATCATGGTCTGAGTGCTTACCGTTTTACCCAACCGATGTCCGGACGGTTTCCGGCAAATTCCCACAAAAGGAGACAAGCATGCTCAAAATGAAATTCATCCAGCGTTCCCTCGCCGCTGCGGCGCTGATTGCTGCGCTGCCCATGGCGGCTGTTGCACAAGGCAAAGAGCCGGTCAAGGTCGGCCTGGTGTCGTCCAAATCAGGCGTTTTTGCTCAACAGGGTGAAGAGGTCATACGCGCCATCAGGTTCGCCATCGACGAAGCCAACGCCAAAGGTGGCGTAGACGGTCGCAAAATCGAAGTCAAGGAAGCCGACGACGAAGGCACGCCGGATGCGGGTCGTCGCGAAGCTGAGAAACTCGCCCGAGAGGGCTACAACCTTTTGATCGGTGCGATCCCATCGTCCATTTCGCTGGCCATTGCCCAGAACCTGGACCGCTGGGATGCCGCTTTCTTTGTGGTGGCCAGCAAGTCTGACAAGTTGACCGGTGACACCTGCAAGCCACGCAGTTTCCGCACCAACCACTCAGACGCGATGGACATTGCGATGATCAACGCTTGGGCCAAGAACATCAAGGGCACCAAATTTGCCGTGATTGCTGCCGACTATGTCTGGGGGCGCGATTCAGGCGAGTCGTTCAAGAAGGCGGCCGAGGCTTCCGGCAAAAGCGTTCCTATGAGCCTTTACGTACCCTTGGGTACCAAGGACTTCTCACCCTACATTGCCCAACTCAAGGCCGCCAACGTAGATGGCATTTGGGTGGCCGAAGTCGGCCGTGACGCCATTGCCTTCGTCAAGCAAGCCGAAGAATTTGGTCTGATCCCCAAGACACCTCTGATCGGTCACTCTTTGATCTTGAACTTCATGATCAATGCGACCGGCAAGGCCCTGGAAGGCACGCCTGGCACGACCGGCTACACCCCCGATATCGATACCCCCAAGAGCAAGGCCTTTGTCGCCGCCTGGAAGGCGAAGTTCAACCGCCTGCCCACCGACAACGAAGGTCAGGCCTACAACGGCGCTCAGGTCATGTTGGAAGGCGTCAAGCTGTCCAAGAGCAACAAGCCTGAAGATGTGAGCAAGGCCCTGCGCGGTGCCCAAATGGACACCATCTATGGCAACGTGACCATGCGTGCTGCCGACAACCAATTGGTCTTGCCAAATTACGTGGGTCGCGCCAAGATGGCCGATGGTGTTTTGCGCCCTGTGATCGAGCAAACCTTCCCAGCGTCCATCGTCCCCGCAGCTTCGCCACTGTGCAAGATGTGATGCCCGGATGATGTGAAAACCAAGCCGCCTGTGTTTCATTGCCAGGCGGCTTTTTTACTGGAGATCACGCATGCATATTTTGGTAACGGGGGCGACCGGGGGAATTGGCCGAGGCATCTGCGAGGTGCTGGCCTCGCAGACGACGCAAGAACTGAAGCTGACTGTGGCCAGCACACAAAACGGCGAACGCCTGTCGGCCTTGCTTGAGGCCCTGCGTGACATGGGCGTGCAGGCACAGGGTGTGGTGGGCGATGTGACCCGCCCCGAAGATGCAAGGCGTATGGTGCAAGAGGCCCTGATGGTCCATGGCGATCTGGACGCCTTGGTCTGCGTGGCGGGCGCATCAGGGCCTGGCAAATTGGCCGAATTGTCGGTCGAGCAATGGGACTTGACCTTCAATCTCAACACCCGCTCGGTGTTCCTGATGGCACAAGCGGCATACCCGTCGCTCAAGCGCTCAAGCGGCAGCATCACCGCCATTGCTTCGATGTCGGGCTTGCATCCGCATCCTGGCTATGGCGCTTACTCGCCAGCCAAAGCAGCACTCATCATGCTTTGTCGTCAATTGGCGCAAGAATGGGGGCCTGAAGGCATTCGAACCAATACGGTATGTCCGGGCATGGTCCGAACACCGCTGACCGAGGCGGTCTACCAAGACGCCGACACCAAAGCGCGGCGCGAAGCCCTGGTGCCCATGGGGCGCATCGGTCGGCCCGATGACATTGGGCAAGCCGTGCATTACCTGATCAGCGCGGGCGCAAGCTACGTCAATGGTCAAAACCTCGTGGTCGATGGTGGTGTTGCCGACCACATGCTGACCATGATCCCGGGACGCCCCGGCAAACCACCCACGAAAGATTGACATGAATCCAACTTATCTCTCGCAATCGTTTGGCCTGCAAGGTCGGACCGCTTTGATCACCGGTTCGGCCAGAGGCATTGGCTTGGCCATCGGCACGGCGCTTGGGCATGCCGGAGCGCGCGTGCTGATCAATGACCTGAACGCGCAAGCCGCAGACGATGCCGTACACAGCCTGCAGGCGCTGGGCATTGAGGCGCGTTCAGCCTGCTTTGATGTCGCTGATATGACTGCTGTTCAGACTGCAGCGCAAGCTCTGGACACCGCGGGCTGGTCGGTCGACATCCTGGTGAACAATGCAGGCAACCAAAATCGCAAAGCCCTGGTGGAGATGAGCCGGCAAGAGTGGCAACAGATCCAAGACGTCCATGTTGGCGGTGCGTTCAACTGCTGTCGGGTGTTTTTGCCCGGCATGTGTGCTCGGGGTTTTGGCCGTGTCGTCATGACCTCGTCGGTCTCTGGACAATCCACCATGCCGCTCATTGGCGCTTACTCCACAGCCAAGGCCGCTTTGGGAGCCATGGCCCGCGCGATCGCGGTCGAGTACGGCGCCAGCGGCATCACGGCCAATGCAATTGCGCCTGGCTTTGTGCGCACCGAATTCACAGCGGGACTGCAGCAGCGCGAAGGTTTTGAGGATTTCTTGCGCCAAGAAGTGCCACAAGCGCGTTGGGCCACGCCAGAAGACATCGCCCCTGTGGTCTTGTTTCTGGTGTCCCCTGCAGCGGGGTATGTGAATGGCCAGACGCTGGCGATCGATGGCGGCTTGCTGGCCCAGATGTGAAACGCTCAAAAGCGAAACCCCCGAAGCGTCAGAGGTGACAGGGGTTTGAGCTTGGTACATTTCATACTTGCAAGCAATAACTTGGAGCAAGCATGAAAACAATCGGCATGATCGGCATTGGCATGATGGGCCACGGTATCGCAAGCAATTTGCTCAAGCACGGGCAAAGCCTGACGGTGCTGGAACACCCTGGCAACCAACCGCTGGACACCCTGCTGGCCGCTGGCGCACGCACCTGCACCACGCCCCAGGCCCTCGCCGCGCTATCGGATGTGATCATCCTTTGCGTGACCGGCACGCCACAGGTAGAAGCGGTGCTGCTGGGTGAAGACGGTGTTCTGAAGGGCATGCGCCCGGGCACCATCGTCATCGACTGCTCCACTGCCGTGCCCGCCTCCACCGAAAAAGTCGCGGCCTTGGTCATCGCCCAGGGCGGGCAGTTTCTTGATTCACCCATGACGCGCACCCCCAAAGAGGCCGCCGAAGGCCGTTTGAACTTGCTGGTGGGTGGCGATGCGGCCTTGTTTGAAACCTGCAAACCCATCCTGGCCTGCTTTGCAGAGAACATCGTGCACACCGGCCCGATTGGCTCGGGCCACCGCATGAAGCTGTTGCACAACTACGTGTCGCTGGGCACCGTGACTTTGCTGGCCGAAGCCGCAGCCTGCGCGCAACGTGCGGGCGTGGACGCCCACACCTTTGTGGAAGTGCTGTCCAAAGGCGGTGGTTGGGGCGCTGCGCTCGACCGCCTCAAACCCACTCTGACTTCTGGCGACACCTCGGGCCTGCGGTTCAGCATGAGCAACGCCCTCAAGGACTTGAGCTATTACAACCAGATGGCCATCGACACGCAGGCCGACCACACCGTGGCTAAAGCGGTTAAAAATACGCTGGAGACCGCTTGCAAGGAAGGCGACCCGAATGCGCTGGTGCCTGAGTTGGTGGCGCTGCTGGTCAAGCGTCCAAAGGCCTAACCCTGGATGACCGTTGCGCCAGAACCATTGGACTCGCGTGATCGGATTGCGGGTCTAAAAAATGTCTTCACATCATTGAGGCCTTTGACGCTGCTCACCCGCGCCTGAGTGCCACCAAAATGGGCGAACGCTGCGGTATGACGGTCTTCAAGTCATTGGCTGATCCTTGCAAGACAAGTCTGCAGAACGATCAGTTGAGTCCGCGAAGACGCTTCCACCATTGCGTTTGGCTGACCAAGGTGAACACGACTGCCGCCAGAATGATTGCTGAAAGGGGCGTTGTGAAAAACTCGGAGACAAACAACCACCCATCGTTGTTGGTGGCCATCATGGCCTGGCGGTAACTGCGGTCCATCATCGGGCCCAAAATCATGCCAAGAACCACGGGACCCACTTGGAAGCCGTACATCTTCAGGAAGTAACCCAACACACCGAAGCCCAACATCCAGTAAACATCGACCGGGTTGTTGTTGATGGCATAGGCCCCCACCGCCGACAAGACCAAAATCAAGGGCAACAAAACGGGCTTGGGGGTCTCCACAATCTTGGCAAAAATCTTGATACCAGTGAGGCCAAAGATCAGCAAGAAAATATTCGCCAATGTGAGCGATCCCACCACAAACCAGAACAAGTGAGGGGTCTCGATCATCAGCATCGGACCGGGTTTGAGGCCATGAATGTAGAGCGCGCCAATGATCACAGCAGTCACGGCATCTCCCGGGATACCCAGTGTCATCATCGGAATATAAGCACCACCGACAGCCGCATTGTTTGCTGATTCAGGTGCCACAAGGCCTTCGTATGCACCTTCGCCAAAGGGCCGTGAAGGATTTTTGACCGTGCGCTTGGCATGGTCGTAGGCCATCAAAGCGGCAATATCACCGCCCGCACCAGGCAAAGCACCCACCACTACGCCAATCCCAGATGTTCGTGTGGCCAATGGCAGGTATTTTTTCAGCAAGCCCCATGAAGGGATGATTTTGCTCACGTTTTGCTTGACCGGCTTCAAATCCAACTGATGGATTTGCGCGATCACCTCGGCCACACCAAAAAAACCAATCATGGCGGCCACATAAGAAATGCCCGCCGACATCTGAAGGCTGCCAAAAGTCAGGCGGTTTTCACCGGTCATCGGGTCCAGGCCCACACAAGCAATGAGCGCACCCAATGCGCCTGAGAAAATCCCCTTGGACAGCGATTGCCCAGACAAGCTGCCGACCAGCAAAATGCCCCACAAGGCCAACAAAAGATACTCGCGTGGTCCAAACATCAAGGCCAAATCGGCCACGGCCGGCGCTGCGATGGCCAAGGCCAAAATGCCGATGAAACCGCCATAAACCGAGACCACTGTGGTCAACCCAATGGCCTGCCCTGCTTCGCCACGTTTGGCCAAGGGATAGCCATCCAAACCTGTGGCAATGGCAGCTGGCGCGCCAGGAATGTTCAACAAAATTGCGCTTCGAGAGCCGCCATACACACCCCCCAGATAAATGCCCGAGATCAGCGCGAGCGCTTCGTTGATGTCCCACCTGAATGTGAATGAAATCAAAATGGACACGGCCATGGTGACCGACAGCCCCGGAATAGCGCCGATGTAGATACCTGCAAAAGTACCCGCTGCCGTCAGCAGCAGCATTTTTACGTCTAACCATGACATGAAAAAATAACCGAGGGCTTCCATTATTTCAAAAACTCCGGCGTGTAAGGACCTAATAAGGAGCCTGCAGGTAACACCACAGAAAACGCAGTGCGAAAAACAATGAAAATACAAAAAAGGACCAAGGCACTGACCCAGAGATTGACAACAATCTTCTTGCTGCCCAGAACCTGCATCGACATCAGAAGAAACGCGTAGGATGAAAACAAAAATCCTGTCACTTCCAGCGCCAACATGTAACCCACAATCAGTGCTACGAATAAAACTAGCTTCAAGGGCGCTAACTGAATCACAAACTGTTGAAACACCGTTCGATGGGTATCGGCACTTGGTGAAGCCTTCCATGCCTGGCGCAAACTCATCAGGCCAGTCACCAGCATCAAACCAGCGCAGAGCATTGGGAAGACGCCAGGTGAAGAAATAGAATCAAATTTGGAAATGCGGAAGGAGGACCAGAGCATGAATGCACTGAACACCACAACCAGTGCCATGAAACTCAATTCGCCCGGCATTCGCGGAGGGTTGGTGCTCATGATAAATAATCCTTAAACAAAAATGCCCTTAACGGACTCAGTGAAGCAGGCACATCAGGCCACCACAAAGGGGTGCCTGATGTGGCTATCTGCATCAAGGTTTGGGGATGCCTAAGGTGGCCGGGTCCACTTTGGCAGCGCCCGCACCTTGGTATAACCAAGCGGTGGTGGACTGGAACTTTTTAATGAACCGTTCGGCCTCAGCACCACTGATGTTGAGCATGGTGGTGCCGCGGCCGGTCATCATGTCGCGGTATTGGGGGTTATCACCGGCCTTCTTGAAGGCGGCCACCAATTTGGCCTTGACATCTTCAGGTGTCTCTTTGCGCACAAAGACGCCGTACCACGAGCCCCAAGGCAAGAACTTGGTGATGTTCTTGAGTGACGGCGCATCTGTCACGGGTGCAATACCCTGAAAAGACTTGCTGTCCACCACACCCAGCGCTTTCAGACGACCAGCCTTGATGTGCTCAATGGCAGGGCCTGAAGCGATGAATCCGATGTCAACGTGCCCCCCTGAAAGGGCGGCAATCGCAGGACCTTCACCGTCAAAGGGCACTTTGATGGTTTCAAATTTGGTCAACGTGGTGACCATGGCATTCATGGTGAAAGGCACCGTACCTTGTCCAGCAAGGTATTGCTTAACCTTGTTGGGGTTGGCCTGCACATGGCTGATCAAATCCTGAGTGGTGTTCCAAGGTGCATTGGGACGTGCCACCAACAAAATGGTGTTGGCCACTGCAGCGATGTTGATCGGGGTGAATTTATCGTAATCAAAATCGGCCACGCCCATCACGCGGAACAGCGCTTGAGGCTCGGCACCCATCAAAATGGTGTAACCATCTGCAGGCTGTTGCAATACAAAGTTTGCGCCAATCACACCAGCGGCACCGGGTTTGTTTTGCAGCACGATTTTTCGGCCCAGAGCTTCTTCTGCATAGGGCGCATAGCCGCGCATGGCCACGTCGGTACCGCCACCAGCGCCCCACTGGATCACTGCAGTCACATCACGGGCGGGATAGGCTTGAGCCATGGCTTGACCACCCACGGTGACCGCTGTGACGGCCAGCAAGGCAGCGCTCAGAAATTGTCGTTTCTTCAAGGTCATTTTGTCTCCATCAAGTTTCATAAAAAAGACTCTAGTCCAATCACCCGGACCCATGGGTTTCACGCTTGTGCAGAACCCTCAGGTCAATGCACTTTAAAAGGGTCTATCCACATTTCGATCCATACAGACCCTAAAAAGTACGGTCAACCTATTAGAAACCGTTCGACAAACGAACGCATCAAGGGTAAACGCTGATCTGTTCAGAGGCCTCAATCCAGAGGACTTGCAACCGTCAAATTTTGACAACGCCCATGCCACTGGGACACGACGATTCACGCTATGAACAGGACATTTTGTGCTCTTGCTCATGAAGCGTCTGCGAGTGCATTTTTCACAGCCAGGCTGGCAAAGACCAATGCCGGGCCAATCGTGATACCGGGCGCAGGGTAGACACCGCCCATGATGGAATTCATGTCATTGCCCACCGCATACAAACCGGCGATGCATTGACCCTGTGCGTTGAGCACCTGGGCATGTTCGTTGGTCTGCAAGCCTTGCGCTGCGCCAATGTCACCAGGGTAGAGCTTGACGGCGTAGTAAGGGCCTTCGTTCATCTCACCTAGGTTAGGGTTGAGGCCACCGGCTGCGGCATCACCTATGTTCTGCTGGTAGGCCGTGACACCTCGCTGGAACTGGGTGTCCACCCCCACTCGCGCAAAGGCATTGTTGTTGGCAACTGATAGAGCCAAACCGTCTGCCGAAATACACAGCTTGTCCGCCAACTCTTGCAAGCTGTTGCCTTCGGTGAGGTAACCATCGGCCAAGAAAGGTGCCAAGCCTTTACCACCCGGTCGCACCATGCCCACGCCATATTGGCGCAGGGCTTTGGCATCGGCGATCAAGTAGGCGGGAATGGCTTGCTGGGCCGACTGCATGCCCAGCGCAAACAGGTGGTAAGAAGTGCTCTCGTTCACAAAGCGCTGACCCGCCTGGTTGACGGTGATCATGCCGGGCTTGGCGCGGTCCATCACAAAGTGCGGGAACACGGCGGTGCTGCCATCGGGGCGTTGGCGCAAAGACACCGGCGCCCAGAAGGCCGGGCTTTGTGCGCCCTGCCCTTCAACGGCGCCCAAGCCCCGCGCCAAAGCGAGTGCCTCGCCAGTGTGGCCGGGCGCGGCGGGGCACCACTCGGCGGGAATGCAGGGCAATTTTTCAGCGCGCAAAACCGGGTCGCGGTTGAAACCGCCACTGGCCAGCACCACGCCACGCTTGGCCAGCACTCGGGCCTTGCCAGTGGCGCTGCTCAAACACACGGCCACCACGCGGCCTTTGTCGTCACGCTCGAGCGCATCGACCGAGGTCTTGAGCGCCAAGGTCGCAGTGCCTTGCTTCGACAAGGCATGCAGCAAGTGGCCCACCAAGGCGTTGCCCATCACCAAACGGGTGCCGCGGGCGTGGGACATGCGATCGCGCAGATGCCGCCACAGGATGCTGAGCGAATGTTTGAACGAGGGCCAGGACTGGGTCATGGCCAGCAAATGGTTGATGTCGGTGCGGTCCACCATCATGCCGCCGAGCACCGTGAATTCAGGAATCGGCGGGCGCAGCAGCGGGAACAATTCGCCCAGCAAGCGGCCATCGAAAGGCACGGGCTCCAGCGCACGGCCGTTCAAGGTCGAGCCAGGCAAATCGCTGATGTAGTCCGGGTGCTTGGGGTAAGGACGGAACCTCACTGGGGTCTGCGCTTCGATCTTGGCCACAGCCTCGGGACCGCTCTTCAAAAAGGCGTCACGCAAGGCCGCTGGCGCTTGCGAGCCCACAGCGTGGTTCAGGTAAGTCGTCACATCGGCCAGGGTGTCGTTTGGGTTGACTGCTGAACCGTGGTGCGTGCCCGGCACCCAGGTGGTGCCCGCTGACCAAGCGGTGGTGCCGCCCACAAATTCGGTGCGCTCGACCACCAACACTTTGGCGCCGTCGATGGCGGCAAACACCGCCGCCGACAAGCCCGCACCGCCCGCACCGATGACCACCAGGTCAAATTCGGTGCCGTCTTGCAAGCCATCCAGACCGTTCTTCAGGACTTGCATCTCATTTCCCCATCAAAAATTCGACCATCAGGCCTTTGACTTGGGCAAACATCTCTGTACCCGTCAGGGTGTTGCAACCCAGCGCACGAGCTGCGGCAATCATCGGAGGCACAGCGGGCGCGGTGATCACGCAACCGACAAACATGTCCGGCTTGAACTTCGAAGCATCCATCGGGTACGGATCGCCCTCTTTCATGCCGATCGGCGTGGCGTTGATGGCGATGTCAAAGCCTGTCGGGTCGCTGCTGCCTGCGACCACGCTGCACTGGCCCAGCGAGGCCAGGCGCTGCACCAAGGCATCGCGGCGCGCCGTGTCTTGGTCATGGATGGCCAGTTCGCGCAAACCGCCTGTGGCAAGGGCATACGCGATGGCCGAACCGGCACCGCCTGCACCCACCAGCAAGGCTTTGTGGCCCGCCAGCTTGAGGCCTTTCAAAGCCAAAGCCTGCACATAGGCTTGGCCATCAAACATGTCGCCATGCCAAGAGCCATCGGCATTGCGGCGCAAGGTGTTGATGGATTTCAAAAACGCTCCACGCTCCGAGGTGGTGGTGCACAAATCAAAGTAGGCAAACTTGTGCGGCACCGTGACGATGATGCCGTCCACGTTTTTGCACAAGGACACGCCCGCCGTCCAGGCGGCCAGATCGGCCGGGGCCACATGGGCCGGGATGCACAAGGCGTTTAGCCCCGCATCCTGAAAAGACTGGCTCACGCCCGCAGGCGATTTGACTTGGGCAATCGGATCGCCCACGATGAAATGGATGCGCGAAGCACCGTCCAGAGTCAAAGGCTTGTTCGTGTTCATGACAGCGATGATACATATAAACGGAATTAAATTCCATTTTTGAATATATTTCCGAAAATCAATATACTTGCGCCATTGAGACCCCTTGTTCCCCTGCAAAGCACCATGCAAAAGTTCCCTCTGGCCGTGATTGGCGCTGGCGTGATTGGCCGGACGCACATCGAGCGAATCCTGAAAACACCCGAGTTCGCTCTGGTGGGCGTAGCCGAGCCAGGTGAGGCCGGTCACCAGTGGTGCGCCGAACGGAACATCCCTGTTTTTGAAAACCACCAAAGTTTGCTGGACGCCACACGCCCTCAGGGCGTGGTGATCGCCACCCCCAACGCCACGCATGTGGAGGTGGCGGCTGACTGCATGGCAAGCAGCACCGCGGTGCTGATTGAAAAGCCGGTGACCGACACGCTGGCCGCCGCCGAGCGGCTGATACAGCTCGAACAAGGCACCGGCGTGCCGGTGCTGGTGGGTCACCACCGCCGCCACAACCCCATCTTGCAAAGGGCCCGTCAGCTCATTGCTGACGGTCGCTTGGGCCAAGTGCTCAGTGCCAACGTGATGGCCAACTTTTATAAACCCGCTGCATACTTTGATGTGGCATGGCGCCGCCAAGCCGGTGGTGGGCCAGTGCTGATCAACCTGATCCATGACATCGACATGCTGGTGTTTCTGCTGGGCGAAGTGCGTGCAGTGCAAGGCAGCCTGTCCAGCGCCGTGCGGGGTTTTGAAGTAGAAGACACCGGCTCTGCCTTGTTCGAATTTGCATCTGGCACGCAAGCTGTGATGACGGTGTCAGACACGGCAGTGTCTCCCTGGTGCTGGGATTTTTGTGCGGGCGAGCAAAGTCAATACCCGCGTCAAAACGTGCAGTCGCACTTTTTATCGGGCACGCAAGGCTCGCTGTCACTGCCCGATCTGGCGCTTTGGCGCTACGAGGGCGAGCGCCACTGGCACCACGAAATGATGCGCGAGCAAAGCCGGGTACACGAGATCGACGTGTACTTGCAGCAGCTGCGGCATTTCCGCGCTGTGGCAGAGCGGCGCGAAAAGCCAATCTGCTCGGCCCTGGACGGCTGGCGCACCCTGCAAGCCACTTTGGCCTTGCTGCAGGCGGCCCGCAGCGGTCAACGTCAAACCTGCCCGACCTTCGCGGCATCAAGGAAACACACATGAGCGGCGTCCTCGAAAGAACCCTGGGCATTCTCGAGTTGCTCTCGCAACACGGTGAAGGCCTGGAGCTGGCCGCCATTGCCGATCGGCTCGACATTCCCCGAAGCGGCACGCACCGCTTGCTGACCGACTTGGTGCGCCTGGGCTATGTGCGCCAGACGCGCGGTCACGGCGACTACCTGCTGACCACCAAGCTGGTGTCCATGGGGCTGAGCTACCTCAGCAACAGCGGCATCGTGGACATTGCACAACCGCTGCTCAACCGCTTGGCCGAGGTTTCGGGTGAGCTGGTTCGCCTGTCGGTGGTAGACGGCGAACGCCTGACTTGGGTGGCCCGTGCCCAAGGTGCTCGCCAAGGTCTGCGCTACGACCCCGACATGGGCAGCGATGCCCGCCTGTCCTGCTCGTCGTCAGGCTGGGCCTTGCTCTCCACGCTGAGTGATGACGCGGCCCTGGCGCTGGTGGCCAAACAAGGCTTGGGCTCACCTGAACAATTCGGCCCCGCTGCCCCGACCAGCTTGCAAGCCGTGATGGGCGCCGTGACTCAAACCCGCACGCGAGGCTACAGCATGACGACCGACACCTACAGCATTGGCTTGTCGGCCATGTCAACGCCAGTGCGCTTTGCCGGTCAGCCCGCATTTGGCGTGCTGACGATTGCAGGCCCCACGGTACGCTTCACACCCGAAAAAATGCAAGCCCTCGCGCCCGAGCTGATCAGCATCGCGCAACAGTTGGCCGCATCCAGCGGTGCATCGCCCTTTTTCAGCCTGACCGCTGAGGTCGGCAACGCAGCACCCACCGATGGGCGCAAGCCGATTTACGCGCTCTGAGCCGAGCGGATCGCCAATGACTTCGAGCTTCACTCCTGACAACACCTGCGACTTACTGGTCATCGGTTCTGGGGCCGGCGCCCTGTCTGCGGCCGTGACCGCGGCCCACCTGGGCCTCAAAGTCATCGTGGTTGAAAAAGACCCGAAATACGGCGGCACCACCGCCTGGTCGGGCGGCTGGATGTGGGTGCCGCGAAACCCCCTGGCCGTCGAAGCGGGTCTGCTGGAGCGCATTGAAAAACCGCTGTCGTACCTGCGCCGCGAGCTGGGCGAGAAGTTCGACGAGTCCCGGGCCCTCGCCTTCCTGAACAACGGTCCGCGCATGGTTGAGTTTTTCCGCCGCCACACTGCGCTGCAGTTCATCGACGGCAACACCATCCCCGACTTTCATGGCCACACACCCGATGCCGCCACCGGTGGCCGCTCGATCTGCGCCGCACCGTTTGACGCCCGCCAACTTGGCGAGCGCCTGCACGACCTCAAACCACCTTTGTACGAAACCACGCTGTGGGGCATGGGCATCGCCTCGGGTGCGGAGCTGCGCCACTTTTTGAATGCGCTGCACAAGCCAGCTTCGTTCTGGTACGTCACCAAACTGCTGCTGCGCCACGGACGTGACCTGTTGGTGCACGACCGTGGCACGCGACTGGTCAATGGCAATGCCTTGATTGGCGGACTGGCCAAGTCAGCGCTGGACCTTGGGGTGGACATGCGCGTGAACAGCCCAGCCGTGCGTTTGCTGCAAGACGGAGCGCGTGTCACGGGCGCCGTGGTTCAAATGCCTCAGGGGGAAGTCAGCATCCAAGCCCGCTGCGGCGTGGTGCTGGCCACAGGCGGCTTTCCGCACGACCCCGCCCGCAAACAACAACTGCTGCCCCACGCCCCCACAGGCCATGAGCACTGGTCTGCGGGCAACCGGGGCAACACGGGCGACGGCCTGCGCCTGGGCGAATCCGCAGGAGGTGAGGTGGCGGGCGATCTGGTGCAAGCCGCTGCGCTGGCCCCGGTATCACTGGTACCCCGTACCGATGGCAGCGTGGCGCACTTTCCGCACCTGATCGAGCGCGCCAAGCCCGGGCTGATAGCCGTCACGGCAAAGGGTTTGCGCTTTGCCAACGAAGCCGACTCGTACCACGACTTCATGCAGGACCTACTGACCGCGACACCCACCGGTCAGCCACCCGTGGCCTGGTTGGTCTGCGACCACGACTTCATCCGCTACTACGGCCTGGGTGCGGTCAAACCGGCGCCCATGCCGCTCGGCCCCTGGCTGAAGAATGCTTACCTGAAACGCGGACAGTCTCTGGCTGAACTGGCACAGGCCTGCGGCATAGACGCCAAGGCTTTGCAGGCAACGGTACAGCGCTACAACGCCTTGGTACAGGACGGCAAAGACCGTGACTTTGGCAAAGGCGAAACGCCCTACAACCGCATCCAGGGTGATGCGATCAACGCCGCACGACACGGCTTGCGCAACCCCTGCATGGGCCCCATCGAGCATGGCCCTTTTTATGCCGTCAAAGTCGTCATGGGTAGCCTTGGCACTTTTGCCGGTTTACGCGTGAACGACCACGCGCAAGTCACCAACGCCCAAGGCCAGGCCATTGCAGGTCTGTATGCCGGGGGCAATGACCTGAGCAGCATGATGGGCGGCCACTACCCAGCCGGCGGCATCACACTCGGCCCGGCCATGACTTTTGGCTTCATTGCCGCGCACCACGCGGCTGGCCGCGACCCAGCCGCCACCTGCGAATACCCGATCACAACAACGTCAACCGACACCTCGAAAGAAAACACCATGTACTACGAACTCGCCACCATGACCCTGCCCTTTGGTACCGCTGGCCAAGCCGCCACGAATGTGCAGGCCTTTGCCACAGCCCCCGAAGCGCAAGGCGAATTGCTGGGCTGCTGGTTCACCGACATTGGCGTGCTCAACCAGATGATCGTGTTGCGCGGCTTTGCCACGCTGGACGCCTTGCAGGCCGAGCGCGATCGCACCCAACAAAGCACCAACCCCCTTGGATGTGGCGAGATTTATCAAACGCTGGAGCAGCACAGCTACAAAGGCTTCCCCTGGATGAAGCCCGTGCGCCCCAGCGCCGAATCCGGCATCACAGGCCCGGTCTATGAAATCCGCACTTACGGCATCAAGACAGGCGGCGTGCAACCCACCATCGACCTGTGGGAACAGTACGTGCCCGCACGCGACAAGCTATCGCCTTGCGTGATCGCGATGGTGGCACTCGACGGCCCACTGCGCTTCACCAACATCTGGGCCTACGACAGCCTGAACGCCCGCAGCCAGATCCGTGGCGAATCGGTGGCCCAGGGCATCTGGCCGCCCAAAGGCGGCCCGGCGCAGCTGACCACGAACATGGTCTCGACCATCGCCATGCCCACGGCTGTCTCACCTTTGAAATAAACCACCATGTCACGCATCTACTCCCTCGCCTACCTCGGCTCGCACCGCTGCTCGCCCGCCGAGGCGATCCGCGTCGCGGCGCAGACCGGCTACCACTTTGTGGGTCTGCGCCTGTGGCCCAACGCCCCCGGCGCACAACAGCAACACCTGCTGAACCAGCCAGAGGCCCTGCGCGAAACCCTGGCCGCACAACGCGACACCGGCGTGGGCGTGTTCGATCTTGAAATCATCCGCATCGGCGACAACTTTGACCCGCACACCTGGGATGCCTTGTATGCCGCAGGCGCAGCCTTGCAAGCCAAGGCCATTCTGGTGGCGGGTGACGATGCACACGAAGCCCGCCTGACGGAGAACTACGCCCGACTGTGCGAGGTGATGAAGCCTTTTGGCATGACGGCCGATTTGGAATTCATGCCCTGGACAGCGGTGAAAGACGCCAAGTCGGCGCTGCGCATCATGCAAAACGCAGGCATGCCCGCCAACGCGGGCATCCTGGTCGATGCCCTGCACTTTGGCCGGTCCACCACCACGCTCGACGACATCCGTGCCATCCCGCGAGAACTGCTGCACTACGCACAAATATGCGATGCCCAAGCGGGACTTCAGTTCACGACCGAACAAATGATCCACACCGCCCGTTGCGAACGCCTCTTGCCTGGCGACGGCACGATTGACTTGCAAGGCCTGTTTGCCGCCCTGCCCTCGGACTTGCCGATCAGCGTCGAAGTGGTGAACCTGGGCCGTGAAGCCCTCACCTCGGAGCAAGACTGGGCCATCGAATGCCTGGCAAAGAGCCGCCCGTTTGTGGAAGCCTGAGCCATATTCCAACGTTTTGACCCGAACCCCACCACTTTCACCCCGGACTTGATCAGGGGTCTATCGATGATGCCCTGAGCACTCGAATACATCAATACCTGGATGCCGAATCGAGTCCGGCATGACCACTACATGCAAGGAAACACCATGGACTTTTCTCTCAACGACGAACAAAGAATGATGATCGAAACGGTGCGCCGCTTCATCGCCGAAGAACTTCAGCCCCTAGAAAACGAGGTCGAGGAAACAGGTTTTCTGGACAAGACCAAAGCCCAGGCCATCCACGACAAAGCCAAAGCGCTCGGCCTTTACGGCATGAACATGCCCGCCGAAATGGGCGGTGGTGGTCTGTCCAACATCGACCGCATCCTGTGCGAAGAGCAGTTCGGCCACACCACCGACATCCTGATCCGCCGCGCTTTTGGCAATGTGTATGAGCCTCTGCTGCACTGCAAGGGCGAGCAAATTGAACGCTGGCTCAAACCCGCCGTGGCCGGCAAGCGCACCTGCGCCATCACCATCACAGAATCGGGCGCAGGCTCGGACGCGGCAGGCATCAAAACCAACGCCAAGAAAAATGACCAAGGATGGGTACTGAACGGCACCAAGCACTTCATCAGCGATGGCGAGTGGAGCGATTTCTTTTTGGTGTCGGCCAAAACAGGTGAAAAAGAAATTTCGATGTTCATGGTGGACAAGGGCCTAGCCGGTTTCACCGTGGGCAAGGACCAGAAGATGATGGGCCTGCGCGGCACGCCACACTTGGAGCTGTTCTTTGACAACGTGCAAGTCGAAGACGCTGCCTTGCTGGGCGAGGCGGGTCAGGGCTTCAAGTTGGCCATGGGCGCACTCAATGTGGTGCGCCTGGCCCAGGTGGGTGCCCGCGCCGTGGGCAAGGCCACGCATGTGTGCGAGCTGATGGTGAACTGGGCCAATGAGCGCAAGCAGTTCGGCACCAAGATCGGCGATTTCCAGATGGTGCAGCAGATGATCGCCGACAGTGTGATCGAGATCAACGCGGCCCGCTGGATGGTCTACCACGCCGCCTGGATGCTGGACCAAGGCATGGACGCACGCGAGCAGATTGCCATGGTCAAAGTGCACGCGGCTGAGACCCTGGGTCGCGTGGTGGACCGTGCAGTGCAGGTGTTTGGCGGCATGGGCTTTTGCAAGGAACTGACCATCGAGCGCTATTACCGCGATGCCCGCATTTACCGCATCTACGACGGCACCAGCGAGATCCACCGGGGCGTGATCGCCAAGAGCGCGCTCAAGAAGGGTGCCGTGCTGTTTGATGTGAACCGCTGATGAGGGTGTGCCCGCTGTGTCTGCATGGCGGGGGCCGAGTGAATGGGATGGGCGGCCTCCTCATACTGGGGTACCAGAAATCGTCGGCCGCCCATCCCACTCACACGGCAGGTCTGCATAGACTTGAAAGATTGTCACCCCGGACTTGAAAGACTGTCACCCCGGACTTGATCCGGGGTCCATGACTGCAAACCTGGATGCCGGATCAAGTCCGGCATGACAAAACCCAGCGACCACAACACCAAACCCGACCAACGCCAGAACAGACCCACGCAGCACACCACAAAACTGCCAACTCAGAAATAAGAAGAGACTGGAAAAATGCAAACCAAATTCATGACCGCAGCACAAGCGGCGCAACTGATCCAAAACGGCGACACCGTGGGCCTCATGGGCGGTGGTGGCGGCTTGATGGAAGCGACCCACCTGTTTGAAGCGGTGCAAGAACGCTTCATGAGCACGCAGACACCGACAAACCTCACCGTCATCCATGCCCTGGGCATTGGCGACAAGAAAACCAAAGGCATGAGCTGTTTCGCGCACGAAGGCCTGGTCAAGCGCGTCATCGGTGGCCACTGGGTCTGGTCACCGGCCATGCAGCAACTGGCCCTGGCCAACAAGATCGAGGCCTACATCCTGCCCGGCGGCGTGAGCAGCCAACTCATGCGCGAGATCGGCGCAGGCCGTCCCGGCCTCATCAGCCATGTGGGTCTGGGCACCGTATGCGACCCGCGCCACGGCGGGGGCCGCATGAACGATGCCGCCCAAGACGACTTGGCCGAAGTCATCACCATCGATGACCGCGAATACCTCCGCTACAAGCCCTTCCCCATCCATGTGGCCATCGTGCGCGCCAGCAGCGCCGACGAAGACGGCAACATCAGCTTCGAGCACGAAGCGGCCAACCTGGACGCTCAATCGCTGGCCTTGGCAGCGCGCAACAGCGGCGGCAAAGTCATCGTGCAGGTCAAGGAGCGCATACCCAAGGGCGCCCTCAAAGCCCGCGAAGTGCGCATCCCCTCGGCCTGGGTGGACGCCATCGTGGTCGATCCGCAGCAGTCCACAAGCTACGACATCCCATTTGATCCGGCTTTCAGTGGCGAGCTGACCGGCGCTGAACGCGCGACCAGCGAAGCGCAAGACCACGCCCGCGAACTGGCTGCCTCGCAAGAGGCTTTCAGCGAGCGTCAGGCCGTGGCGCGCCGTGCATACCTGGAACTCTTCAACACCGACAAGGCCCGCCCGGTCATCAACTACGGTGTGGGCGTGCCCGACGCGGTGGCCAAGCTGATCGCGGCGCGCAACGAACAGCACCGCATCTACCAAACCATCGAGCACGGCACCTATGGCGGCACGCTCATGGACGGCGTGCTGTTTGGCTATGCCCGCAACGCCACCGCCATGCTGGACGCCGCCACGCAGTTCGACTTTTACGGCGGCGGCGGGCTGGACATCGCCTTTTTGGGCTTTGGCGAGTTCGACGAAGAAGGCTCGGTCAACGTGTCACGCTTGGGCGGCGTCACTGTCGGCCCCGGAGGCTTCATCGACATCGCGCAGAACGCCAAAAAAGTGGTCTTCTGCGGCACGCTCGCCGCCAAGGGCGTGAAGCTTGAGACCGGCGATGGCCAGATACGCGTGGCCACACAAGGGGCTGTGAAAAAGCTGGTGAAGAAAGTGGATCAAATCACTTTTTCAGGCCCGCAAGGCTTGGTGCGAAAACAAGAGGTGCTTTACCTGACCGAACGTGCCAGCTTTCGCCTCACACCCCAAGGGATCGAACTGTTCGAAATCGCCCCCGGCATTGACTTGCAACACGATGTGCTCGACCAGATGGACTTTGCGCCCAGGGTAGCCCCAGACCTGAAGGTGATGGACAGCGCACACTTCAAAGCATGAAGTTCAAATCGTCCCGGATCAAGCCTGACGTCTGTCAGGCTTTTCCGTTTTTACCATCGTGATCACCCCAAACGGGCACTGCCGCTCACACCGGCTACACCCTGTGCAGCCCTGTTCATCGTGCAACACCGCATGCTTGCGCCAGGCCACCACCTGCAAACTCAGCACACCCGGCGGACAGGCCGCCACACACCAGCCGCAACCGGTGCAGCGGGGCGTGTGGATGTGGGGCAGCTTCACACCAAAGGCACCGTCAGCGTGGCAATGACCGCAGCTGTATCGGGCCGCACGCCCCGCCACCAAGCAAAGGCCTCGGCCGCTTGTTCGGCCAGCATGCCCACGCCATCGGCTACTTGTGTCACACCCGCTTGCTGCGCCAGCTTCAAAAACGGTGTGAGGCCTTTGCCATAGGTCAGGTCATAGGCCAAGCAGCCCGGGGCAAACACACTGGCTTGCAGCGGCGGCAGCTCGCCCGTGAGGCTGGATGAACTGGCGTTCAGCACCACGTCAAACACGCCCTGCACCGCGTCATAAGCCAAGCCCGTCACCGGCACCTGACCAGTTTGGTGCTGCTGCGCCAACAGCGCCAGCTCCTGCGCCTTGGCCACCGTGCGGTTGACGATCACCAACTCAGCTGGCTGCTCGGCCAACAGCGGCAGCAAGGCCCCGCGTGTGGCACCCCCCGCGCCCAAAATCAACACACGCCGCCCTTGCAGCGAGCAGCCCAAGTTGTGCACCACATCGCGCACCAGGCCCACCCCGTCAAAGTTTTCGGCATACACCTTGTCACCCTCGAACTTCATCGCATTCACGGCACCGGCCATTTGCGCACTCGGGGCCAGATCGGTGGCGTAGGCAAATGCGTCGAGCTTGAAAGGCGCGGTCACATTCATGCCCCGGCCACCCGAGGCCCGAAACGCGTCCACCGTGGCTGCAAATTCGCCCAAGTGGCCCAGCAACTTGCCGTAGTCGATGTCTTGCCCCGTGACCTGCGCAAAAGCGCTGTGGATCAAGGGCGATTTGCTTTGCACAATGGGGTTGCCGATCACGGCGTAGCGGTCTGTCATGGGGTCATCTCGAACAACAATCTGTCGATCTTATCGCTGAAGGCCCCTCCCCTCTGACCCGTCAGGCCTGAGGCCAAGGTCAATCCGCTTTATGATGATTCCCGTTCAAATTGGCTCAAGACGGAGACACCACATGACACTGCAACCCCAAATGTTGGCACTGCTCTTCACCGTGATCTTGCTGGCGGTCACCACCTACTTTTTGTTGGGCTCCATTCCCCTGTTGACACTCAAGCACGACAACCCGATGGATTCCCGCTTCATCCGCTCGTTCTATATCACTTACTTTCGCCTCGCCCTGATTGCCGCTTTGGCCGCGGCCATCAGTTTCGCCTTCGCTGGCAAACCCGGTTTGTCCATCGGCGCGGGCGGCATTGCCTTGTTGACTTGGCTGATGCGCCAACATTTGATCACCCGCATGGACCATTTCGGGGCGCAAATTCGGGCCGATGAGCTGGTGGCGATTCCCACTTTCAGGAAAATGCACAAGTCGGCCATCCTGATCAATGCCACCCAACTGATTGCGATCTTGAGCAGTCTGGGGTCGTTCTAAAGCCCCGATTGATCGCGTCAGTGACACGCTGGCGTCAGCTTGAGCGCGAGAGAAGGCCTAAATTGTCTCCTTCACTTTGGAGACAAACCATGAAAAATCGTCTACCCCTCTGGGCCAGTCTTTGCTTATTCTGGTTCAGTTTGTGCGGTGCCTTGCAGGCCCAAGAAACCCCGCAAAACGGCAGCTGGATCGTCAAAGATTTCAAGTTCCACACGGGCGAAGTCTTGCCCGAACTGCGGCTCAACTACACCACCTTGGGAGACCCCAAAAATGAAGCCGTGCTGATTTTGCACGGCACCACCGGCTCGGGTGCCGGCATGCTGGGGGCGAATTTCGGGGGAGAGCTTTTTGGCCCCGGCCAAATTCTGGACGCCAAACGTTACTTTGTGATCCTGCCCGACGCCATTGGCACAGGCAAATCCAGCAAGCCTTCCGACGGGCTGCGGGCCAAGTTCCCGGCCTACAACTACGACGATATGGTCTCGGCTCAGCATCGCTTGGTGACCGAGCATTTGGGCATTCGCCATCTACGCTTGGTGCTGGGCAACTCCATGGGGGGCATGCAAACCTGGATGTGGGCCGTCAAATACCCGGACATGATGGACATCGCTGTGCCCATGGCGTCGCTGCCCTCGGCCATGTCGGGTCGCAACTGGATGCTGCGTCGCATGCTGACCGAATCCATCCGCAAAGACCCCTTGTGGATGGGCGGCAACTACAAAGAGCCGCCACCGAGCTGGCAGTTTGCTTCCGTTTTTTTTGCAACAGCCACCAACGGCGGCAACCAGGGCTTGCAAAAAATTGCCCCCACCAGCGATATGGGTGACGCCTTGCTCAAGCGCCGCCTGACACCTCCGTTGGCGGGTGACGCCAACGACCACCTGTACCAGTGGGAGTCCTCCAAAGACTACGACGTCTCTGCGGGTCTGGAGCGCATCAAAGCCACTGTGCTGGTGATCAATTCAGCCGATGACGAACGCAACCCACCCGAGCTGGGCATTCTGGAAAAAGCTTTGCCCCGCATCAAAAATGCCAAAGCATTGATCATTCCGGGCAGCCCTGACACGTTGGGACACGGCACCACAGGCAATTCGCGATTCTGGAAAGCAGAAGTGGGGCAGTTGCTGCAGTCGGCTCCCAAATTGCCGCGCTGAAATCCAAAGCGCCTTGAGCGACACGCCATCAAGCCTTCCACCGCCAAGCCCTGCAACTCCACGACTACCGCGCTGCGAAAGCAAGCGCTTGGGAGCTTGCTTCAAATCCAAGTTCGACAACGTGCCACTGTCAATTTTGAAAACATGGAAGGAGGCATTCGATGCCTGACAAGAAAATGGACGCTGAAATGCAGGCGTTTGCACAGGATGTGCTGACCTCGATCCAGCAAGCCCAGCGCGGCGAAGGTCAGGTGCACCAGGTCACGCTGTCGGCCGCTGCCGAAGCGCGGGCCAAAGTGGGCCTGACACAAACGGCCTTTGCGCAGTTGATGGGCGTGTCGGTGCGCACTTTGCAAAACTGGGAGCAAGGCCGCAGCCAGCCTTCGGGCGCAGCGCAAACCTTGATCAAAGTAGCGCAGCAATGGCCCGAAATCTTGCGCGCCATGGCCTGAATCGGTGCCACCTCCGCTGCCACCGCAACTGTCGCCTCGCGGACCCGCCCCCAATGACCGATGGCTATACTTTTTCGAATGAAAACAAACAAACCCCTGCGTTTTGAAACTTTGGCTGTGCATGCGGGGCACGGCGTCGACCCTTCCACTGGAGCGGTGGTTGATCCCATCCACCTGTCCACCACCTTTGAGCGGGACCCCGACGGCAGCTACCCGCACGGCTACCTGTACTCGCGCAACCACAACCCCAACCGCAATGGCCTGGAGGCCGCTTTGTCGGCCTTGGAAGGCGGCGCGGGCGCTGCCGCTTTTGGCTCGGGCCTGGCCGGTGTCACGGCCATCTTTCAGGGCCTGCAGCCGGGCGACCATGTGCTGGCCCCGTCCGACATCTACCACGGCACGGCCAATGTGCTCAAACACCTGTTTGCCAAGTGGCAGGTCAGCGCCAGCTTTGTGGACATGACCCGTCTGGACACGGTGCGTGCGGCCATGCAGCCCAACACCAAAATGGTCTGGATTGAAACCCCCTCCAACCCGCTGATGCAGTGCGTGGACATTGCCGCCATGGTCGAGATTGCCCACGCAGGCGGTGCGCGCGCGATTGCCGACAACACCTTTGCATCGCCCGTGTTGCAGCGCCCACTCGATTTGGGTTGCGACATGGTCATGCACGCCACCACCAAGTACTTGGGTGGCCGCAGCGATGTGCTGGGCGGCATTGTCATCACCCGCCAGGACGACGCGCACTTTGCCGCTTTGCGCACTGCGCAACTGTTTGGCGGCGGTGTGCCTTCACCGTTTGACTGCTGGTTGGTCATGCGCAGCTTGCCCACCCTGCCCTACCGCATGCAGGCGCATTGCGCCAACGCCGGCAAGGTCGCTCGCTTTTTGAACGAGCACCCACAGGTCAGCGCCGTGCACTACCCGGGCCTGGAGGGCAACGCCTTTCACGCGATTGCCAAAAAACAGATGTCGGGCTTTGGCGGCATGTTGTCGTTTGAAGTCAAAGGCGGCAAAGACGCAGCCATGGCCCTGGCTGCGAATGTGGCGATCTTCACCCGCGCCACCAGCTTGGGCGGCGTGGAAAGCCTGATCGAGCACCGCGCCTCGATCGAAGGGCCTGAGAGCAAGACCCCGCAAGGCTTGCTGCGCGTCTCGGTGGGCCTGGAGCATGCCGATGACCTGATCGACGACTTGGCGCAAGCCCTTGATCGCGCGAGCGCCTGAGCGCACCCAGGTTGGCCACCGCCCCTCGCTGGCGGTGGCCGTCATTGTTCTGGCCCAGTGCCTGAGCACCTCGCTGTGGTTCAGCCCCAGCGGGGTGGCCGACAGCCTGATGCAGGCCTGGCAACTGAGCGCAACCTACTTTGGCTGGCTGCTGGCCGCCACCCAGCTGGGTTTTATTGCGGGCACGCTGGTCTTTGCGCTCAGCGGCGCGGCCGACCGGTTTCAGCCCACACGCATTTTTGTGGTGTGCAGCGCGATCGGGGCGCTGGCGAACGCCGCCGTCACTTGGGGCGTGACCGATTACGGGGTGTTCTGGAGCCTGCGCTTTGTCGTGGGCATGTGCCTGGCCGGCATCTACCCGCTGGGCATGAAGATGCTGGTGCAGCGCGTAGGCAGCAAACCGGCCGCCGCGCTCGGCTGGCTGGTGGGCATGCTGACCTTGGGCACGGCCATGCCGCACGGCTTGCGGGCTCTTGGCCAGAGCTGGCCCTGGCCCGAGGTGCTGTTGGGCTCGTCGGTGCTGGCCTTGGTGGGCGCGGCGCTGGTGGCCTGGATGGGCCAACCGCCCAAGCAGGCCGCATCGCCGAGTCAACCCTCAGCCCCTGCCCCCGTTCGCCTGAACACCCAGGCCTTGCGCGAGGTCATTGCAGTGCGCGGCTTTCGCGCGTCAGCGTTGGGCTACTTTGGCCACATGTGGGAGCTCTATGCTTTTTGGAGTGTGTTGCCCTGGTTGGGTCTGCCCATCAGCCGTTCGCTGGTGGCCGCTGGCTACAGCTGGGCTCCTTCGGTAGCGCTCATCAGTTTTGCGGCCATCGGCATCGGCTTTTTCGGCTGCGTGCTGGGCGGCTTGTGGAGCCGCCGCGTGGGCAGTGCTCGGGTGGCGGCCACGGCCTTGACCGCTTCGGGCCTGATGTGCCTGGGCTACCCCTTCATTCCGGACAGCTGGCCGCTGCTGCAGCTGGGCGCTTTGCTGTTTTGGGGCGTTTGTGTGGTGGCCGATTCACCGCAGTTTTCAGCCATGTCGTCGCAATACGCACCGCCCCAGTGGCTGGGCAGCGCGCTGGTGCTGCAAAACGGCTTGGGCTTTTTGATCACCGTGCTCAGCATCTTGCTGCTGGGCTGGGCCGTGCAACACTGGGGCAGCATGGCCCTGTGGTTGTTGGCCCCCGGCCCGGCGCTGGGCCTGTGGGCCTTGCGCCCGCTCTTGAAGCCCTCTTCTTTGAAGGAGTCCTTGCCATGAAGCCCTCGCACCCTGTTCTTGACGCCGCGCTGTCTTGCCACGACTGGCTGGTCGGTTTGCGCCAGCAGCTGCACCGCCTGCCCGAACTGTCTTACCGCGAGCAGGCCACGGCCGAGCGCATCAAGACCGAGCTCAGCGCCATGGGCGTGCCTTGGGAAGCCGTGGGCGAGCACGGCGTGGTGGCCACAGTCACAGGCCAGCACAGCCGCGCCATGGTGGCGCTGCGCGCCGACATGGACGCCCTGCCCATTCAGGAGCAAAACGAGCACCTGCCCTACCGCTCGCAAGTGCCCGGCGTGATGCACGCCTGCGGCCACGACGGGCATGTGGCCATGCTGCTGGGTGCGGCAAAGGTGCTGCAGCAGTTTTCGGGCGAGCTGCAAGGCAGTGTGAAGCTGTGCTTTCAGCAAGCCGAAGAACAAGGCGGCGGCACGGCCGAGTTGCTGGCCCACTTGGCCGCATTTCCGGTGCAGCGGGCCTTTGCCATTCACTTGTGGTCCGAGATCGAAGCGGGCCAGATCAGCGTGCAGGCCGGCCCTCGCATGGCCGCTTGCGACCTGGTGGAGATCGAACTGAGCGGCGTGGGCTGCCACGGTGCATCCCCACACAAAGGCGTGGACCCGATTGCCGCCGGTGCAGCGCTGGTCAACAACCTGGCCATGATGATGACGCGTGAAATCAACCCGGCGCACGCGGCCAGCCTGACCTTTGGCAAGTTTCAAAGCGGTTTTGCGGGCAACGTGATTCCCGATCAGGCCTTGCTGGCAGGCACCCTGCGCACCACCCAGCGCCACGACCAACAGCACCTGCACGAAGCGATTCGGCGCGTGGTGGACAGCACCGCCGCCAGCTTCCGGGCGCAGGCGACGCTGAACATCCGCAAGGGCGGCTCGATGCTGATCAATGAAGCGCGCAGCAGCGCCTTGGCCGCACAGTGCGCCAGCGACTTGTTTGGCGCAGAAGCGGTGATCGATTTTCCGTCGCTCATGGTGTCGGAAAACTTTGGCGATTTTCTGGACCAGTACCCCGGCCTGATGGCCTTGGTAGGCGTGCGCAACACCGCGCTGGGCGCATGCCACGCGCACCACCACCCCCAGTTCAACATCGATGAAAGCGCCCTGCACCGGGGCGTGGCCATGCACGTCGAGTTTTCACTGCGCAGCCTGGCGCAAATCGCTTGACGGCCGAGTGGTTGGAACGATAGGTTCCACCCACGCTTGCAGGCGACTGGATTTGTAGGTCGGCACCTTCAGGTCCGACATGTTGGGTGGCGCACCGCCACCATTTGAAATGTCGTTACGCGAGAAGATGGATGTCGGACCGTAAAGGCACCTACCTACGGGGAAACGTGCCGCCCCACCAGCCGGTAAACCACCGCCCCCAACCCCACCACCCCCAACGCCGCACCCGTGAAGGCATAGGCCAGCCAGCCCATGTCCACACTTTGGGCCATGATCAGCACCCCGGTGGATTGGCCAAAAAACAGGGAGCAGGCGAACAAGGTCACAGCGCTTCCGCGTGCGGCCGGGGCCATTTGGGTGGCCTGCACCTGCAAAGTGTTGTGCAGCATGTAAAAGCCCAGCCCCGTCATCAGGCAAGCCAGCATCCCCAGCCACACCCCACTGCCCCACGCCAAGACCAGCAAACCCACTGCGACCAATGCAGCCCCCGTGCGCACCAGACCCCGCTCGCCCAGCCAAGCCAGCCAGCGCCGCGCCATTTGGCTGTAGAGCAAGCCACCTACCCCATAGAGCATCATGACCGAACCTGCGGCCACCACGCTCAAACCAAACTGCTGGTGCAAATGCGTGGGCATGAAGGCCATGGCCCCGAACACCAAAGCCCCCTCGGCCGCCGTGACGGTCAAGATCAAGCGCACGCGGGGTGTGCCCAAAAGCTGACCCGTCAGACGAAACGAAGCGATCAAGCTGGGGGGCTGGGTTGCTGCAGGTGCAGGCGACTTTTGACGCGCACGCCACAGCAGCACCGCAGCCAATGCGAACATCGCCGCCAACAGCACAAAGGCCGAGCGCCAACCCAGCGTGTCGGCGGCAAAGCCACCAAACCACAAGCCGCTCATCATGCCGATGACCGTAGCGCTCATCAGTTTGGCCAAGGTTTCCTGCCGTCGTTCATACGGCACCTGGTCACCCACCCAGGCCATGGACAGCGGGATGATGCCCGCCGCCGCCGCACCCATGAGGCCGCGCATCACCAAGAGCATGGGCAGATTGACCGACAGCGCCGTGAGGGCGCTGAACAGCGCACACGCGGTCACGGCCAACGAGACCACACGCAGCTTGCCAAAACGCTCGCCCAAGGGGCCATAGAACAACTGCATCAAACCGTAAACAACGGCGAACACCGACACCACGCCCGAAGCCTCGCCGGTGCTGACCTGAAACTCCTGGCCCAGCACCACCAACATCGGGTCACCGATGCGCATGGACGCCATGCTGGCAAAACCAGCCAGGCCCAACAGGCGCAAGTGGCTCTGCTCAAATTGGTGTGAAGAAGTCATGGGTTCAAGCTTTGGCAAAACACGTCCAAGGACAAAATGGGACAAGCGCTGGCTTGCTCAAACTCAGCAGCAATGGCCAACAAGTCTCGGTCACCGGACACCAGCACCTGCGCTTGGCCCGCCACCGCCAGCTGCATGAAAGGCAGATCCATCGCATCACGGCATTCAGGCACCACGGGTAGCGGCTGCGCCATCCGCACGGTTTGGGCATAAGGCAGAAAGTCGGCCAGCAACTCTTCTTGCTCGGCTTTCGACAAGCGAAACTTCGGGTAGGCCAACACACGCACCAGTTCTTGCACGGTGAACGCGCTGACCAAGGGCACGATGGTGCCACGCTGCCAGGCCTGCCGCACCAGACCGGCTGCGCCCCCGCGAAAAACCAAGGCAGACAAAACCACGTTGGTGTCCAGCACCACACGAACAGGGGGGCTCATGCTTTGGGCTTTGCCTTTTTGGCGACGGCCTCCTTGGGCTTGTCAGGCCTTGTGTCATACACAGCAGCAGGCTCGTTGACCATGGCGGCTGGCACGTCAGATGTCGGTGCGGACGCTCTGGCCCAAGCCACGGCTGCAGCAAGGTCATCTTCGGAGAGATCCAGCTCGGCCAACTTGGCCCGTACCGCATCGCCACGCTGAATACGCACAGGCGTCAGGATCAACTGCCCGCCCCGGGCCTCGACATCAAAGTATTCGGTGGCCCCTACCGCCTGTGTCAGGCTCTTGGGCAGGGTGAGCTGGTTTTTGGCCGTGATTTTGGCAAGCATGTTTTTTCCTAAAGTAAGGATTCATTACTTTAACCCAAAATAACATTGGGCAGTGCCCAGCCCATATGCCGCGGCACCCGCTTGCTGCGGCCTTTGTGCAGACACTCAGCTGTTCAGCTGCTGCTCCAAGTCGTGCAAGACCTGGTAGCAAGGCAGCACCTGGGCAATCGAGCTGTTGGGCTCGCGGCCCTCACGGATCGCGGCGAAGAACTCGCGGTCTTGCAGCTCGATGCCGTTCATTGACACGGCCACTTGCGACACGTCGATCTTTTCTTCCTTGCCGGTGAACAAGTCGTCGTAACGCGCCAGATAAGTGCCGGTGTCGCCGATGTAGCGGAAGTACGTGCCCAGTGGGCCATC
>JAIXOX010000077.1 GCA_027486555.1 Comamonadaceae bacterium | reverse complement strand
TCGGGGCGATGGGTGGTGGTCTGCGAGGCTTTTTCGCGGCGAGGGCGCCGCTCCTACAGGGGGGATGGCCCTGCACTTTGTAGGAGCCCCGCCCTCGGGGCGATGGGTGGTGGTCTGCGAGGCTTTTCGCGGCGAGGGCGTCGCTCCTACAGGAGGATGGCCCTGCATTTTGTAGGAGCCCCGCCCTCGGGGCGATTATTGCCTTTGTGGGAGCCCCGCCCTCGGGGCGATGGGTGGTGGTCTGCGAGGCTTTTTCGCGGCGAGGGCGCCGCTCCTACAAAAAAGCTCCAGCACCATCTGCGCCCGCGCCGTGGGGTCGGGCAGTTCGCGTTCGATGCAGATTTGTCGTTGCCTTCCAGCTGAAGAGACGGGCCAAGTTCAATCGCCTACCCGATCGGTCCAATAAACGGGTCGCCTGAGGTGATAAGCGATGGCCAGAACCAAAACTTGGTCTGCGTGGACCCTGTAGATCACCTGAAAAGGAAAGCGCCGCATTCATGTTTTGCGAAGTGCGGTGGCGTCGCATTGGCTGCATTTTGAACTTCCAAGGCAGGCTGCGCCAGTGTTTGTGACATCAGGCCACCGCCACCTCCACCTTCGGCGTCCCCAAACTCCGCAGCACATCCCGCACCATCTGCGCCCGCGCCTTGGGGTCGGGCAGTTCGCGTTCGATGCGGATTTTGTCGTTGCCCGCCAGCTTGATGTGTTTGTTTTTCTGGATCAGGCCGATGATGGCCATGGGGTCTATGGGCGGGTTGGGCTTGAAGGTGATCTGGATGACGCCCGGGGCGGCGTCGACCTTGATGACGCCATAGGGCTGGGTCAGCACACGCAGGCGGTGCACATCCACCAGCGTTTGCGCTTGCGGGGGCAGCTTGCCAAAGCGGTCGACCAGTTCTTCGAGCAGGGCGTCGATCTGGTCGCTGGTTTTGGCGGTGGCCAGCTTTTTATAGAAGCTCAGGCGCAGGTGCACGTCGCCGCAGTAGTCGTTGGGCAGCAGGGCAGGGGCGTGCAGGTTGATGTCGGTCGTGACCGACAAGGGGCTGAGCAAATCGGGTTCTTTGCCCAACTTCAAGCAGCGCACGGCTTCGGACAGCATCTCGTTGTAGAGCTGGAAGCCCACTTCGAGCATGTTGCCGCTTTGGTTTTCGCCCAGCACTTCGCCCGCGCCGCGAATTTCCAGGTCGTGCATGGCCAAATAAAAGCCGCTACCCAGTTCTTCCATTTGCTGGATGGCGTCCAAACGCTGGGCAGCTTGTTTGGTCAGGCCGTCGATCTCGGGCACCATCAAATAGGCATAGGCTTGGTGGTGCGAGCGGCCAACGCGTCCGCGCAGCTGGTGCAGCTGGGCCAGGCCAAACTTGTCGGCGCGGCTCATGATGATGGTGTTGGCCGTGGGCACGTCGATGCCGGTCTCGATGATGGTCGAGCACAGCAAGATGTTGTAGCGCTGGGCCACAAAGTCGCGCATCACGCGTTCGAGTTCGCGCTCGGGCATCTGGCCGTGGGCCACCGCGATGCGGGCTTCGGGCAGGATTTCTTCGAGCTTTTGGCGACGGTTTTCAATCGTATCGACTTCGTTGTGCAAAAAGTAGCACTGCCCGCCGCGTTTGAGTTCGCGCAGCACCGCCTCGCGGATCACGCCTGTGCCTTCGTTGCGCACAAAAGTCTTGATGGCCAATCGGCGTTGAGGTGCAGTCGCAATCACGCTCAAATCTCGCAATCCCTCCAACGCCATGCCCATGGTGCGGGGGATGGGCGTGGCGGTGAGCGTGAGCACATCGACCTCGGCGCGCAGCGCTTTCATGGCCTCTTTGTGGCGCACACCAAAACGGTGTTCTTCGTCGATGATGAGCAGGCCCAGGTCATGGAACTTGGTGGATTCGCTCAGCAACTTGTGTGTGCCGACCACGATGTCCACCGTGCCGTCGGCAATGCCTTTGAGGGCGGCAGTCACCTCTTTGCCGGACCTGAAGCGCGAAACCTCGGCCACTTTGACGGGCCATTTGGCAAAGCGGTCTTTGAGCGTCTGGTAGTGCTGTTCGGCCAGCAGCGTGGTGGGCGCCAAAATCGCCACTTGCTTGCCACCCGTGACAGCCACAAAGGCGGCGCGCAGCGCTACCTCGGTCTTGCCAAAGCCCACATCGCCGCAGACCAAGCGGTCCATGGGGCGCGGGCTGATCATGTCTTGAATGACGCAGTGGATGGCCGCCTTTTGGTCAGCGGTCTCTTCAAAGCCAAAGTCGTTGGCAAAGGTTTCGTAGTCTTGTGGGCTGTAGCGGAAAGGGTGGCCTTCGCGTGTGGCGCGTCGTGCGTAGATGTTGAGCAACTCGGCGGCGGAGTCGCGCACCTGTTCGGCGGCGCGGCGCTTGGCTTTTTCCCATTGGCCGCTTCCTAGCTTGTGCAGCGGCGCTTCGTCGGCACTCACGCCGGTGTAGCGGCCAATCAGCTGCAGCTGGCTCACAGGCACATACAGCGTGGCATCGCCCGCGTATTCGAGGTGCAAAAACTCTTGCAGGGCGGGCGAGCCGTCTTCGTTTTTCTGGCCCATATCCATGTTGACCAGGCCCCTGTAGCGGCCGATGCCGTGCTGGCTGTGCACCACCGGGTCACCCACGTTCAGCTCGCTCAGGTCTTTGATCAGCGCTTCAACGTCGCTGACCTGCTCTTGTTTTTTGCGGCGGCGCGTGGTGGGGCCTGCGGCAAAGAGTTCGGTTTCGGTGACCAGGTCAATGCCGTGCTCAAACCAATGGAAACCGCTGACCAGAGCGGCGGTGGCCATGCCGATTTTTTCATCGCTGGCCAAAAACTCTTGCAGGCTGTCAAACACCGGTGGCGTGAGGCCGCTGGACCTCACAAAGTCGAGCAGGCTTTCGCGTCGGCCATCGCTTTCGGCCAGGATCAGCACGCGGGTGTTGCCGCCGCAGATGTGCGCTTGCAGCCGGGCCAGCGGGTCTTCGGCCCCGCGCACCACCGTCAGCTCGGGCAGGGCTTGGGCGAGTGTGTTGTCCACCACATCGGCGGTGCCGTTTCGCAGTGCCAACTGGGCATGGCCGTTGGTCAGCGTATAGAACTGCTCGGCACTCAAGAACAGGGCATCGGGCGGCAACACGGGCCGTTCGGGGTCGCCTTGCACCAAGCGGTAGCGGTCTTTGGTGTCATGCCAAAAGCGCTGGAAGGCGGGTTCCAGATCGCCGTGCAGCACCACGGTGGCGGCGTCCGCTTGCCCTGCGCCCAAGTAATCAAACACCGTAGCGGTTTCTTCAAAGAAAAGTGGCAGGTAGTACTCAATGCCCGCCGTGGCCACGCCGTTGCCCATGTCTTTGTAGATGCGGCTTTTGGTCGGGTCGCCGTCCAGCAACTCGCGCCAGCGGCTTCTGAAACGCGCACGCGCCGCCTCGTCCATCGGGAATTCGCGCCCGGGCAGCAGCCGCACCTCGGGCACGGGGTACAGGCTGCGCTGGCTGTCGGGGTCAAAGGTGCGAATGGAGTCGATCTCGTCGTCGAACAAATCCACACGGTACGGCACCAGTGAGCCCATGGGGAAGAGGTCAATCAAGCCTCCGCGCACCGCGTATTCGCCAGGGCTGACCACTTGGCTGACATGCGAGTAACCAGCAAGGGTTAATTGCGCTTTGAGCTGGGCTTCGTCCAGCTTTTGCTTGACCTTGAACTCAAACGTGTAGCCCGCCAAAAAAGATGGAGGCGCCAGCCGATACAGCGCCGTGGTGGCGGGCACCAACACCACGTCGGCGCTTTCAGGATGGTTGCGCTGCTTGATGCGCCAGAGTGTGGCCAAGCGCTCCGAAATCAAATCTTGGTGCGGCGAGAAGGTGTCATAAGGCAGCGTTTCCCAGTCAGGGAACATCACACAACGCAGGCCGGGCGCAAAAAACACCAGCTCGTCCATCAGGCGCTGGGCGTCTGCTGCGTCGGCAGTCACGATGGCGGTGAGCTTGCCGGCCTTTTTTTCGCGCTCGGCCAGCTGGGCCAGCAGCACGGCATCGGCCGATCCGGCTGGGCGGGGCAGGGTGAAGCGTTTGCCGGTGATCAGGCTGGGGAGTTGCATGGCGGTGGTGAAGAAAAAAAAGCAAAACACCCCCCGCCAAGAAGGAGGGGGGTGTGAACGTGACAATTCGCTTAATTTTAGGGTCTTTGTAGCTTTGGGCGGGGCGAAGGTGCTTTTTTTGTAGGAGCGGCGCCCTCGCCGCGATAGAGCCTTGCAGACCACCACCCATAGCCCAGAGGGCGGGGCTCCCACAGAGATTGAAGTGCTGATCACTGGGTCCAATACAAACCATTCGCCTCAAACTTCGCCAGGCCGTATCAACAGGTCCTATCACAGGTTTTGTGCAGCAGCAGGCCATGTCCGAGCCGAAGCCACCGACCCACAAAACTACAATGCCAAGCCATGAGCAACCACAGCACCTCGAACCGTTTTCACGCCCTCATCCCCTGTGCGGGCACGGGCAGCCGTGCTGGCACGGTGCAACCCAAGCAATACCAGCAGGTGGCTGGGCAGCCCATGGTCATGCACACACTGCAGGCTTTGGCGCAGGTGCCCCAACTGGCCAGTGCTTGGGTGATTTTGTCGCCCGGCGATGAGCATGTTTGGGCAGAGCAAGGCTGGCCCGCGCATTTCCAACGTGTGGCCTGCGGCGGTGCCACCCGTGCCCAAAGCGTGTTCAACGGCCTGCAAGCCATGATGGCCGCAAGCCTTGACCCGCAAGACTGGGTGCTGGTGCACGACGCGGCGCGTTGTTTGGTGTCGCCCGAGTCGGTGACCCGCTTGATCGACACTTGCCAGCACGATGCAGTCGGCGGCCTGCTGGCCCTGCCTTTGCCCGACACGCTCAAAACCGAGGAGGGCGGTCGCGTGGTCGCCACCGTGCCGCGTGAGCACAAATGGCTCGCGCAAACCCCACAAATGTTCCGTTTGCAGGTGCTGCACGATGCCCTGGCCGAGGTCTCTGGCAGTGGCTTTGCAGGCATCACCGACGAGGCCAGTGCCATCGAGCGCGTGGGTCTCAAGCCGCGCCTGATCGAAGGCTCGGCGCAAAATTTCAAAGTGACTTATCCGGCCGATTTCGCATTGGCCGAAGCGATTCTCAGGAGCAGAGCATGTTGAATTTCCGCATCGGTGAAGGCTGGGACGTGCACGCCTTGGTGCCGGGACGCCGGCTGATTTTGGGCGGGGTGGAGATTGCCCACACCACGGGTTTGCTCGGCCATTCCGATGCGGATGTGCTCTTGCACGCCATCACCGATGCGGTGCTGGGCGCGGCGGGTCTGGGCGACATTGGGCGGCATTTTCCGGACACGGATGCGCAGTTCAAGGGGGCTGATTCGTCCATGCTGCTGGCTGAAGCCATGCGCCGGGTGCGTGAGCGTGGCTGGGAATTGGTGAATGTGGACAGCACCATCGTGGCCCAGGCCCCCAAACTCGCCCCGCACATGCCCGCCATCAACGCTTCGGTGGCGCAAGCGCTGGGCGTGTTGCCCGATCAGGTCAACGTGAAAGCCAAGACCGCCGAAAAACTCGGTCCCGTGGGCATGGGCCAGAGCATGGAAGCGCGGGCGGTGGTGTTGCTGCGCAAAATGGACTGACCCAGCCCCTGCGTGCCGCCAGCAGCGGGCAAGGCGCTCCCCGCTCAATCTGCAGCAGCTTGCTTGAGCTTCATCAGCGCCATCAACCCACCTGCGCTGTTGTTGAACACCGAAAACGTGCCCCCCATGCGCTGCACCGAGCGCTCGACAATGGCCAGGCCCAAGCCTGAACCGGTGGCCGATGTGCGGGCGGTGTCGCCTCGGTAAAACGGTTGGGTGAGGTTTTTGAGGGTGTCTTCGGACACGCCAGGGCCTTGGTCGCGCACCCGCAGCAGCACCCAGCCGTCATGCACCCGCGCCACGATTTCGACGCGGGTGATGCCGTCGCTCGGGCTTTGGCCGTAGCGGCGGGCGTTTTCCAGCAGGTTGGACATGACACGGCCCAGTTCGACCGCCTCGGCTTGCACATGCAGGTCTTCGCTCACGTCAACCGAGATCTCAAAGCGTTGGTTGTGCCGCCATGGCGCAATGCAACGACTGATCACGCCGGACAGCAAAACAGGCCCCAATTCGGTGGCCTCGGGACGGGCGTAATCGAGGAATTTGTCGATGATTTCGTCCAGTTGTTCGATGTCCGCGGCCATGAGCTCGCGGGCCTCGGAGTCCGCCACGCTCAGTTCGGTTTCAAGCCTCAGCCTTGCCAAAGGGGTGCGCAAATCGTGAGAAATCCCGGCCAACATCAAAGCCCGCTCGGCTTCGATTTTGGCCAAGCGTTCGGCCATGCGGTTAAAGCCGATGTTGACCTCGCGTATTTCGCTGGTGGCCGAGCTTTCGTCCAAAGCAGAGGTGTTGAAATGGCCTTCACGTACTTGACTGGCCGCATATGACAAACGCTTGAGGGGGCGGTTGATCAGTCCGGCCATCACCGCCGCACCGAGCAAGGACAAGGAGCTGGTGATACTCAACCAGATCAACCAAGCACTGCCGCCCAGGGGTCTGAGTCGGGCCGCGTCCATTTGCAACCAGTAACTGTCGCGCTCGATGTCAAACCCAATCCACAAGCCCTCTTCGTCATTGACACGGGATGCAACGGTGGTGCCCGGCCCCAAACGCTTGACCATTTCTTGGACCAGTTGCCCTTCCATGCCGGAGTTGGCAAATGGGTCCACGGCGTCTTGGGGTTCGCGTGTCTGTATGCGCACGTCCTCTTCGTCGGCCAGTGTTTTGAGCAAAGACACCCGGGCAATCGCGTCCGTGTGGATCAGCGCCGTTTTGGTCAGGTTGACCACGGTGGCAATTTGTTGGGCATTGCGCAAGATACGGGGTTCGTACTCTTGCGTTTTGAACATTTGCAACCAAGCCAGGCTGCTGAACAAAATGAGCAATGCCAAAAATATGAACGTTCGCCAAAACAGGCTCAGTTTGAGCCTGGGTGGCGCTTTCACCGGGCCAGGCAGTTCAGCGGCAATCGGGCCTGAATCGATCACGGTTGACCATCGGGCACAAACACATAACCCACGCCCCAGACGGTCTGGATGATTTTGGGCGATGCCGGGTCCAGCTCGATCATCTTGCGCAGACGAGAAATTTGCACGTCCAGGCTGCGGTCAAACGGCTCAAATTCACGGCCACGCGCCAATTGGGCCAATTTGTCGCGTGTCAGCGATTGGCGGGGATGCCGCGCCAAGGCCTTGAGCATGGCAAATTCCCCGGTGGTCAAGGGCATGTCCAGGCCGTCTTTGCTCAGCGCGCGGGCCCCCAAATCCAGCTTGAAGTGGCCAAAGGTGATGACTTCGTCCTCGGTGGACGGCGACCCCGGCAACTCGGTGACGGGTCTGCGCCGCAAAACCGCATGGATGCGGGCCAACAATTCACGGGGGTTAAAAGGTTTGCCCAAGTAATCGTCTGCACCGATTTCCAAACCATGGATGCGGTCTTCGTCTTCGCCCTTGGCGGTCAGCATGATCACCGGTGTTTTGATGCCGGTTTTGCGCAATCGCTGGCAAATGCTCAGACCGTCTTCACCGGGCAGCATCAGGTCCAACACAATCAAATCGATGGTTTCTCTTTGAAGAATCCGGTCCAGAGCGCGTCCATCTTCGGCCTGCAAGACATCAAAGCCTTCTTGCGACAAAAACCGGCGCAACAAATCGCGAATGCGGGTGTCATCGTCCACGATGACGATCTTGTCCAGACGAGCAGAGGTACTCATGCTCTTACTGGGCCGCCCAGCCGCCGTCCATGTTCCAGGCCACGCCGCGCACGTTGTTGCCGGTGGGTGAGCAGAAAAACACCGCCAGATCACCCAACTCCTCGGGCGTGGTGAACTGCATCGAGGGTTCTTTTTCTTGCAAAAGCACTTTTTTGGCTTCTTCGTTGGACAAGCCCATGGCGGCTGCTTTGGCATCCACCTGCTTTTGCACCAGCGGGGTCAAGACCCAGCCGGGGCAAATCGCGTTGCAGGTCACGCCGGTGGTGGCGTTTTCCAGTGCCGTGACTTTGGTCAAGCCCACCACACCGTGTTTGGCGGCCACATAGGCCGACTTTTCTGCGGAACCCACCAGGCCGTGGACCGAAGCCACGTTGATGATGCGGCCCCAGTTGGCCGCTTTCATGGCGGGCAGCGCCAATCGGGTGGCGTGGAAGGCGCTGGTCAGGTTGATGGCGATGATGGCGTCCCATCGCTCCACCGGAAAGTCTTCGATCTTGGCCACATGCTGAATGCCGGCGTTGTTGACCAAAATGTCCACCCGTCCAAAGGTGTCGGCTGCAAACTTCATCATGGCTTCGATGTCGCTGGCTTTGCTCATGTCTGCGCCGTGGTAGGCCACTTGGACACCCAGTGCAGCAATTTCGGCCTTGGGGCCTTCGGTGTCGCCAAAGCCGTTGAGCACGATGTTGGCACCTTGTTTGGCCAAAGCCTTGGCAATGCCCAAACCAATACCGCTGGTGGAACCGGTGACCAACGCTGTTTTACCTTGCAACATGATGACTACTCCGAAAGGTGAGAAAGATGAATTAGGATGTTCAAAAAGTCCATTATGGCGCTGCCCAAGCCCAATTGGAATTGCAACGCTGCCATATTGTTTCTGATTGTCATGACCAATACACACCATTCACTTAGCCACCAGCCCGAGCTTGAATTTGTCGATTGCCCGCACCCCGAAGGCCATCACCGCATGGCCTATTGGCGCTGGGGCAAGCCGCAAGCGCGTCGCGTGTTGGTGTGTGCCCATGGCCTGACACGACAGGGCCGCGATTTCGACCAATTGGCGCAAGCCTTGGTGGCCCAAAGCACCGACACGCTGCAAGTCATTTGCCCCGATGTGGCAGGGCGTGGCCAAAGCGAGTGGTTGAACAACCCTGCGCTGTACCAAATTCCCCAATATGCGGCCGACATGCTGGCCATGCTGGCTCAGGTGCAGGCACAACTCGGTGACCAGCCGATGCAAAGCCTGGACTGGGTGGGCACCAGCATGGGCGGTTTGATTGGTTTGGTTTTGTTTGGCCAGCCGGGCTTGCCTTTGCCAGCCCCCATTCGCCGATTGGTGCTGAACGATGTGGGGCCGGCCATCACCTGGTCCTCGGTGCAGCGCATGCAAAGTTATGTGGGCCAATACGGGCAATACCGCGATTTGGACGAAGCCGCCGCCGTGCTTTGGACGCTGTCGCAAGGCTTTGGCCCAGTCTTGCCCGAGGTGTGGCGAGAGATGTCGGCGCACATGACCCGACCCGGCACCCAAGGAGGGTTGACCTTGCATTACGACCCGGCCATCGGCGTGCCCTTGCGGGCCATGACCCCGGAAATCGCCGCCGCAGGCGAGGCCACTTTGTGGGCTTTGTACGACCAAGTGCAAGCCCAAACCCTGCTCATCCGTGGCCAGGACTCCGATTTGCTAACCCCCGAGACCGCCCTCGCGATGACCCGGCGCGGCCCACACGCTCGCCTGGAAACATGGCCCGGTTTTGGCCATGCACCCACACTCACCGGACAAGACCAAATTCAGGCGCTGGCCTCTTTCTTGTTGAGCGATTGAGTCCATGGTCAGTCCCACCATCAGCCACTCAGCCAGCCCGATGTCTGCGCCTGGGCGTCTGCATGCCCCGTCCAGCGCTGAGGGGTCTCGTGCCAAATCATCAGAATTGCCGCCTGTCATGTTGGCCACGGCGGAGCAAGAGCAGGCCGAAACGCTGGCCAAAGCACGCGCTTTTGCCGAACCCTTGATATCGGGTGAGTCGCTGGACACGGGCGAAAACATCCTGGCGCATGCCGATGCCATGGCCGCCATCCTGGCCGACATTGGTGGCTCGGTGGCCATGCAAGCGGCCAGTTACTTGGTTTACGCCTGCCCGCACCTGAGCAAGCCCGAAGAGGTGATGGCCAAAGCATTTGGTGCCCCTTTGGCACAGCTGGCCATTCAAACCAACCACTTGGTGCATGTGCAGCGCTTGTCACGTGCGGCCGAAACCCACATTCATGGGCCTGACAACACGCCTTTGAGCCCCCAAGTCCAAACAGAAAATGTGCGCAAGATGCTGCTGGCCTTCAGCCGCGACTTGCGTGTGGTCATGCTGCGCCTGGCCTCGCGTTTGCAAACCTTGCGCCATTACGCGGCCACCAAACTGCCGGTGCCGCCCGCTTTGGCCAGTGAGTCCTTGCAGGTGTTTGCACCATTGGCCAACCGACTGGGCATTTGGCAGATCAAGTGGGAAATGGAGGACCTGTCTTTTCGGTTTTTGGAGCCGGTCACCTACAAAGACATTGCCCGCCTGCTCGATGAAAAACGCACAGAGCGCGAACGTTACATGGTGGCCTTGCGCGAGCGCTTGCAACAGGCCTTGGCCAGCCAAGGCATCACGGCCCAAGTTGACGGGCGGCCCAAACACATCTACAGCATTGTGCGCAAAATGCGTGGCAAATCGCTGGCCTTCGACCGGGTGTTTGACATCCGCGCCCTGCGTGTGGTGGTGCCCCAAGTGGCCGATTGCTACCAAGTGCTCAGCTGGGTGCATGAACACTTTGCGCCCATCCCGCAAGAGTTTGACGACTACATTGCCAAGCCCAAGGCCAATGGTTACCAGTCCCTGCACACCGTGGTGCGCGACACAGACGGCGGCCCCATCGAGGTGCAAATCCGCACCCAAGCCATGCACGACCATGCCGAACATGGTGTGGCCGCCCACTGGGCCTACAAAGAAGCCGGGGCCAAAGGTTACGCCGGTGTGTCGGCCAACAGCGCGTACGACACCAAGATCGCTGTGCTGCGCCAATTGCTGGCGTGGGAGCGCGATTTGGCAGGTGCGGCTCAAGAAAAGGCATCGGGCAGCGCATTGTTCGAAGACCGCATTTATGTCCTGACCCCCGACGCCGCCGTGGTGGAGTTGCCGCAAGGTGCCACAGCCATTGACTTTGCTTACACGGTGCACACCAATTTGGGCCACCGTTGTCGCGGTGCCAAAGTCGATGGGGCCATGGTGCCTCTGCACACCCCATTGGCCAATGGGCAAACGGTGGAAATCACCGCCATCAAAGAAGGCGGCCCTTCGCGCGACTGGCTCAACCCCGAGCTGGGCTTTTTGGCCAGCCCGCGTGCGCGGGCCAAGGTGCGGGCCTGGTTCAACGCGCAAGTCAGTCAAGAAACCATCGCCCGAGGCCGCGAGGCGGTCGAAAAATCTTTGCAGCGCTTGGGTCGCACCGCCATCCGCCTGGACGATTTGGCCAGCCAACTGGGCTTCAAATCGGCCGACAGCCTGTTTGAAGTGGTTGGCAAAGACGAGTATTCGCTGCGCAACATCGAGGTCTTGCTCAACCCGCCCGAGCCCGCGCTTGAAGCCGACGAATACTTTCAAAAAAAATTCAAGGGTGCGGTGGCGCGCAAATCGCCCTCGGGCGTGCTGGTGGTGGGGGTCGATTCCTTGCTCACGCAATTGTCTCGTTGCTGCAAACCTGCCCCGCCCGATGCCATTGGCGGCTTTGTCACACGAGGCAAAGGCGTGAGCATCCACCGGCAAGACTGCAGCAACTTCCGCGAACTGGCTTCGCGCCATGGCGAGCGGGTGATTGACGTGCGCTGGGGCCAGAGCAAAGGCCCCGACGCTTCGGTTTACCCGGTCGATGTGTCTGTTGAGGCCTTTGATCGACAAGGTTTGCTGCGCGATATCTCCGAAGTCTTCGCCAAAGAAAAGATGAACGTGATTGGCGTTCAAACGCAATCGGTCAAGGGCACAGCCTGGATGACCTTCACGGTGGAAATTGGCGATGCTGTCAGTTTGAACAAAGTGCTGGTCAGTGTGCGCACCGTCAAGGGCGTCAGGGCCGCCAAAAGACGTTGAAGTAAGGCAGTTGACGGCGTTCTTTGCGTGGTGAGTCAAAAAGCGTGTTTTTAGCGCTATAATTTATGGCTTCAACAGGCGCGTAGCTCAGTTGGTTAGAGCACCACCTTGACATGGTGGGGGTCGCTAGTTCGAATCTAGTCGCGCCTACCAAATTTGGTAGGATCAAAAAAACCCGGTCAATCTCAGATTGACCGGGTTTTTTTCATGGAGTCCTTGCGATTTGAAAAGACCAAGCCATTTGAGGAAGCACCGCCCCCGGGGTGATGGATCGTGGTCCGCGAGGCTTGACCTCGTTTTTGTGGGAGCCCCGCCCTCGGGGCGATGGGTGGTGGTCTGCGAGGCTTATCGCGACGAGGGCGTCGCTCCTACAGGGGAATGCCTGCCATGTGTAGGAGCCCCGCCCCCGGGGCGATGCCTGCCATTTGTAGGAGCCCCGCCCTCGGGGCGATGGGTGGTGGTCTGCGAGGCTTATCGCGACGAGGGCGTCGCTCCTACAGGGGGAGTGCCGGCCTTTGTGGCCATGCAGGGGAATGCATGGTTTTTGTGGGAGCCCCGCCCTCGGGGCGATGGGTGGTGGTCTGCGAGGCATATCGCGACGAGGGCGTCGCTCCTACAAAAAATTCAGTTGCTCAGCAAGATCGGCTGGCACAAAACATATCCTGTCTTGTGAATCGACTGAATAGAAGGTGCATCGGCACCAATCTGGTCCAGTTTTTTCCTCAGCCGTGCAATCCGCATTTCCAATGACGCTGGCGTTGCTGCGTTGCCAGCAGTGCCGATCAACTCCATCAATTGCCATCTTTCCATCTTCAAACCAGGTGCACGCGCCAAGGCCACCAAAACCGTTGCCTCGCCGGTTGTCAGTTCGGCTGTTCCGTTGCAGCCCGACAAAACACGCCGGGCAACATGCAAGCTCAGTTGCTCATGCGTTGGTTTGGCTTTGCTCATTCTTTTGCCCAAAGACTCAATGCCCGCCATCAGTTCTTTGGGGTGGACAGGTTTTGTCAAGTAAAGGTCAGCGCCATTGTTGTAACCCAAGACCTTGTCACCAATTTGTGACCTGGCAGTCGTGATCACGATGCCCACGTTCGGTTGAAAGTCGCGTATTCGCCGTGTCAGACTCAAGCCATCCTCGTCTGGAAGATTCAAGTCAATGACGTACACATCGGGTAAAAAATCATGGAGCGCATCGTTGATCTCTTCTGCCATGACGACCCCACGCGCCGTGTGTCCTTGCTGCTTAAAAAAGACCAAAGTGGCTTCCAACAAGTCTTCGTTGTCCTCCACAACCAAAATTTTCAATGGCAATGGTTTCATGCGCTGATCCTTGGCCATTGCGCTTGCGACGGAAGCCAAACTTCAAAGGTCACGCGCGCATCTTTCAGCTCGTAAGTGATGGTGCCCTGCATCAAATCCATCAAACCTTTGACCAGGAACAAGCCCAATCCAGATCCGGATTGACGGCGCGCATGCGTGTTGCGGTAGTATTTTTCAAACAAACGATTCGCTTCGGGCGCCTCACCTGGATTGACCGAGTTGCTGATGCGCCAGCGCCAACCGGGTCTCTCATCTTGCAGCCAAGGTTCCAGTTCAAGTGAAACCCGTTCCGGAGGCTGGCCATACTTGCAAGCGTTGTCCAGCAAGTTACTCAGCACAATCTGCAACATTTGCCCATCACCAACCAAGTTGGCCGCGCCCTGTGGACAAACCCAATCGACAAGATCAGGTTTTCTGCACCACTGAACACACGCTTGGGTGATCGCTGCAGCATCCAGCTGCTCCGTGGTGGGTTGTAAAGATTGGTCTGCCAGTTGCCCTGCTTGCACGCTTCTCTCGAGGATGAGGTTCATGTCTGATATGGACCTCGAGAGCTTGCTCGAGTTGAGGGTGCCTGTTTCCATCCACATGCCGAGAGTGGCCAGAGGTGTTTTTATTTCGTGCGCCAGCATGGAAAAAAGCTTGCTTTGATCCTCGCGCAAACGTTGTTCCACCTGAACACGTTGTGTGCTGGTCTCCAGCTTCAGGCTCAATTCAACTTGTTCTCGCTGCAATGCCCTGGCTCGGATTTGCAGCAGGGCAAACATGACGGTGCTGTCCAAGATCAAATGGATCAGAGAGCTCTTCAAGATGTGAGGCAATTCTTGCAGGAGCCCTAAATTCGTCATCGGAGCAAGTGCGGTCAAAAACCCATACACCAGCAAATAAAGCACCAAATATTCAATCTTGATGGGGTTGTTGACCTTGGAAGGCACTGCACTCAGTGCTGTGATCACCATCAACAACAAAGCGACAGGGGCCAAGCTGTTGGACAACTTCAGTGACTCTCGTGTCAGCCCAAAAAATTGCGCCAAGAGCAGCAAGGCAAACACCACTGCTAAGGCGTAAGAAAGGTATTGCCAAAATTTCACAGGTTTGTAAGTCTGAATCAAAACGCTGAGGAATATCAACATGCTGGCCATGAGACAAGGAAGTACAGCCGCTGCTATCGCTGTCAGCTCGCCGGGTTCCAACCAAGGCCCCAGAAACAAGCGTCCATACCCCGAGAAGAAAAACAACCAAACCGTGGTGACCGATTGTTTGATGGCGTAAACACCGATGACTTTTTCTCGTGTGTGCCACCACTGCAAGGCACCCCAAAGTGCCAAGACTACGGATAGAACCAACAGCACAGCCCAAAGCGAATCTTGCTTTTTCAAGGCGAACATGGCGTCGGGAAAGGGCTGAACATCGACAAATACAGGCCTTGAGCTCATGCTCTCAACACGCACATACAGGTCACGTTCTTGCGCCAGTGCTGGAATCTGAAAGCTGAAATCCAGAGACAGCAAATCCTCCTTTGTCGGCGCTATGCCGTCTCCCCCTCTCAACACCAGGTTGGCTGTCGGGTCAAAAATCGTCAAGTGATCCAAAAACACGGGACCAGCGCTCACCACCCAGGGCGCAGGTGAAGCCTCTTGTGCCGCCTTCAATTTGACACGCAGCCAAATCGCCTCACTGCCAAAGCCAAAGCTTTTCCAGTTTTTGAATTCTTGCCAATCGGTCACCGCCATGACTTCGTGCAGCTGAGCCTGGCCGCTTTTGTCTACCCACCACGATTTGGACTCAATCAGATCCATCCTGTCGTCTGAGTGATCAGCGACGCCAGAGCATGCTTGCAAAAGCAGCAAAGCCCAGAGCAGGACTGCTCTGATAAAAAATGACCGGTCAATCTTGATGGGCATGAGGTGGAGAGCTATTTCCAAGTTCAGCGTTGTGCGAGCTTTTAGAAATGTAACAACAGCCTTGTTGGTTTTTGTTGGATTTGAGAAATTCAATTCATTTGTGAATTCATTCCATTAAATTCATTAAATTTGCAAGAGCAGATTTTTTGTAGGAGCGGCGCCCCCGCCGCGATAAGCCTCGCAGACCACTACCCATCGCCCACAACATGCGGGGCATTCCCCTGTAGGAGCGGCGCCCCCGCCGCGATATGCCTCGCAGACCACCACCCATCGCCCCGAGGGCGGGGCTCCTACAAAAGGCAGGGCATTGCCCCTGTAGGAGCGACGCCCTCGTCGCGATAAGCCTCGCAGACCACGACCCATCGCCCCGAGGGCGGGGCTCCTACAAAAGGCAGGCATTCCCCTGTAGGAGCGACGCCCTCGTCGCGATAAGCCTCGCAGACCACCACCCATCGCCCCGAGGGCGGGGCTCCCACAACATGCAGGGCATTGCCCCTGTAGGAGCGACGCCCTCGTCGCGATAAGCCTCGC
>JAIXOX010000147.1 GCA_027486555.1 Comamonadaceae bacterium | reverse complement strand
TACAGCTGCACGGCCTCGGCATAAACACGGCTTTTGAGCAGGGCCACCAACTTCAGGCCGAAGTCAATCCCGGCGGTCACGCCACCGCCCGTGATGCGGTTGCGGTCCACCACAATGCGCCCTTTTGTGGGGATGGCTCCCAACTCTTTGAGCACGTCACGCGTGTCCCAGTAAGACGTGGCCTTGTAGCCCTTGAGCAAACCTGCCGCGCCCAAAATCAAGGACCCCGTGCACACACTGGTCACATAGCGCGCCGTTTGTCCTTTTGATTTCAGAAAGGCCAACACTTCAGGGTCTTCCATCATGGTGAAAGTGCCTGGCACGCCACCCGGCACAAACAACACATCCAGCTGTTCGGGGCACTGATCGAAGGTTGTGGTCGGCTTGACGGGAATCAACGCTGCAGGCCCCGGACTCTCGTTGCCAACGGGCTCCAGGTTTTTCCACAACAAATGGATTTCCTTGTTCATCAAGGCCTCGAACACCGTCAATGGCCCCACCAAATCCTGCAAAAACATGCCCGGATAGACCAGCATGCCAATGGTGATTTTGGGGCCTCCGATGAGGGGCGCATAACGGTCCATGGTGGCCAAATGGTGCTCATCAGCCGCTTGTTTGGAAGGCGCGGCAACGGCAGTGGGCTGCTTGGCCGATGCGGAAGACATGGAGACAGCAGAAGCCCCCAACAGCGCAGAAGGCCAAGACAGCAAACGGGAAAAATAGCGACGGTTCATGGTGCATGGGGCGAGGCCATTCTTGCGAATGCCCTCGCCGTGAGAGGGTGGATGAATCAGAACTGCGCAGTCACGCCCAGCACCAAGGTGCGCGGCGTGCCTGGCACCACTTGCCCACCGCCAAAGTAGGCCATGGGTGCGTAGTACTGCTTGTTGAGCAAGTTGCTCACACTGGCGCTGTACTTGATGCCGTCACGTTTGTAACTGGCCTGCGCATCCACCAAAGTGACTGCCGGTGTGAAAAACGTGTTGCTGGTGTCTCCTGCCAAGCTCGACCGATGGGTTGCACCCAAGCCCAAACCCAAACCGGTCCAATCGCCTTGGCGCACGTCGTAACGTGCGGCCACGCGCAGCGTTTGCTCAGGCACATTGAACAGGCGTTTGCCCACCCAGGCCGCATTGGTGTCTTGGCTGATTTCAGCCGTTTGATGGGTGTACGCGGCGATCCAGGCCAACGATGGTGACACCTGCCAGCGCACATCCAGGTCCAGACCCTTGGCTTGCTGCACGCCTGTCTGCACGGAAAAGCCGGGGTTGAGCGGGTCAGCCACTGCGGCGTTCTTGCGCTGGATGTCAAACAAGGCAGCGGTGGCGCTCAGGCCATTCCAGCCCTTGATGCGAAGGCCCAGTTCCTTTTGTTCGGCCTCTTCCATCTTGGGCGCCATGCTGAACAAGGAGCCGGTCGGCACGCGTGACATTTCGCTGTAACCCGCAAACACGGAGACCAAATCACTGGCATCAAAAACAGCCCCCACCCTTGGTGTGACTTTGTTGTTCGTGCTTTGGTTGTTGATGCCCCAATCAAGGTATTGGTCTTTGGCCTCGGTGCGCGTGTGGCGCAGGCTGCCGTGCAAATGCCAGGCACCCACTTGGATTTGGTCTTGCACATAAGCCACGGTGGAAGTGCTGCGGTTTTGTTGCTGATTGGCCTTTGCAGGAACGGCAGGTTCCCCCCAAGCAGGACGTGCACTGCTCAAAAGATCCGTGGCCACAAATGGCAAATTGGCAAAGGCCATGAACCCGTCATCACGCGTTTCATCGCGGTCTAAACCGAAGCTGATGCGGTGCAAGGCCTGGCCCGTTTTGACAGCGGTGGCCAAGCTCACTTGTACCGTGTTGGTGGTCAATTTTTCCCACAGACGGGCACCACTGAGCACAACCGTCGAGCCAAACCCGCTGCCATAAATGCTTTCACTGCCATAAGGAAACGGAAACACCCCGCGCTGATCCACTTCTGCTGTGCTGTGCGCAGCCAAGGCCTTCAGTGTCCAGTCGTCATTCAGAACCTGCGTCCACTGGACATTCAGGCCGCGTGATTTTTGTGTGGTGTCAGGCAGGCCTGTGGCCGTCACAAAGGTGCTGCGCGACAAACCTGCTGCGGGCTCGTAAGAACTCGCATTGGCACGGGGCAAGCCTGAATAATCCACCGTGCTGTTGTCCAAGATGCGGGCCTTGATGACCACTTTGGTTTTGGCGTCAGGCGACCAGGCCAGGCTGGGGTTCAAGGCGGTCTTGCGGAAAAACACACCCTGGGTTTCGCTGTCGGAGCGGTCAGTTTCGCCGTTGATACGCAAAGCCCATGCCTCGTTCAAGGGCTGATTGACATCGAAGTGCGCATTGCGCCGTCCATAGTTGCCGCCTTTGACACCCACTTCCCGATAAGCCTTGGCTTCAGGGTCTTTCGTCGTCACAGCGATGGTGCCGCCCACGGTGGAATAGTTGCCAATGGCTTGGCCACTGCCATACAGACCACCCGCAGGGCCTTTGATCACGTCCATTTGCTGCACGCCCACCAGGCTCTCCTGGTTCTGAAACCAGCCGGGCACGGACACGCCGTCAACCACCATGGCCGCATTGAAGCCGCGGATCTTGAAGCCCACGTTGTTGCTGTCGCGTGGGTCAATCTCATTGACGTTGCTCACGTTGCGCAACACATCCGAAACCGTTTTGCTGGCCTGGTCTTCGATGATCGAACGCGGAATGCTGACCACACTCTGCGGAACCTGTTCTGCAGGCACCGAAGAACGGGTGGCTGCCTGCGTCAGCGCGGGTGTGTAACGGTCTTTACCGGCCATGATTTCGATGGTCTGGGTTTGGGCTTGGGCCAAAGTGCTGCAGCAAGCCAATGTGGCCAACGCCACAGGGGAGAGATGAGAAATATGAAAAGTCATTTTTGTATCCATGGATTGTTGAATTCGTGACCCGTTAGGTCTGGGTAGCAAGGCTCAGAAGCCAGGCAATTCACCTGTTCTGAATTGACCGCCCCAAGGCCTGCTTCTCAATGCTTGGGGTGCGTGCCGTGCGCACCATGTGCGCCACCATCCACACGCAACATACCCTCGAAGGAAGCGAACTTCCTGAGGGTTTCTGTGGGCAAACGGCTTTCCGCGGCCTGCAGCTTCATGGCCAGCGCCTCGGCTTCAGCGGCTTTCATGCCGGTCTGTGCAAGCGTGCTCGCTTGGCGCAAGCCGTCGCCGCCACAAACCACGATCACCCATTGACCATGCCGCTTGTTGAGCAACGCACGCCCCCCGCGCACGTCTTGCAACCAGCCCGCAACTGCCCAATCCCTCTCCACAGCCACTGGCGTGACGGTGAGTGGCGACTGAGGTTTGTCAAACTGTTTTTTCAAAACATGAACGATCGCTTGTGCTTCAGCCTGCTGGGGCGCGGTCTTCACGGCTGCATCTGGATGCGCCATGACCATGTTCAGGTGGGCCGCCAAGGAGAGCATCAAGGCCATGTGGGTGATGTGTTTCATGGTGCAACCCGTTCAGAAGCTGGCTTTCACACCCAGCTGCAGGGCGCGCCCTGGCATGGGATAGCCCTCGCGGAATGCATACGTTTTATCGAAAATATTTTCGACTGCAACAAACACTTCTCCACGCTGGCCTAGCTGTGGGAGTTTGTAGCCCATGCGCAAATTGGCCACTGTGAAACTGGGCACTTGAGTCAAATTAGGGCTGCCATTTCGCGCTTGACCCAAAACGACCATGGCCGATTGATGTTGCGCATCGGCACTGACTCGCCATGCACCTTGTTGCCAATTGACCCCTGCGGTCAAGCTGTTCTCGGGTGCGTAGGGCAAATCAGCTTTGCTGCTGTTCAGATGTGTCCAGCCTGCAAACCACTGCCAAGACTGCCCCAGGGATTGCGCCCATGTCAGCTCGGAGCCCGTGACCTCATAGCTTCCCATGTTGACAAAACTTGGGGCAGAGACTGCCGGGGGGAAAGCAAAGATGTAGCGATCCTTGACGCGGTCCTTGAACACAGACACATCCACGCTGGTCCCCTGCTGCGGCTTCCAGGTGGCACCCAACTCCTGGTGATCCAGCCGCTCAGCGCCCAAGCT
>JAIXOX010000074.1 GCA_027486555.1 Comamonadaceae bacterium | reverse complement strand
TTGACCGACAAAGTCGAGCAATGGTCTGACGAAGCCTTTTGGGAAGAGTTGCGCCATCGCCTGGACCCCGAAGCCCGCGAGCATTTGGTCACCGGCCCCAGCATCGAAAAAAGCATCGCGCCGCTGCGCAGCTTTGTGACCGAGCCCATGCGCTTTGGCCGCATGTTTTTGGCGGGCGATGCGGCCCACATCGTGCCGCCCACAGGCGCCAAGGGCCTGAACCTGGCCGCCACCGACGTGAAATACCTGTCCACCGCCATCATTGAGTACTACCGAGAGAACTCGGAAGCAGGCATCGACAGCTATTCAGAGCGCTGCCTGCGCCGCATCTGGCGTGCCGGGCGTTTCAGCTGGTGGTTCACCAGCTTGATGCACCACTTTCCTGAAAACGGCGACATTGGCCAGAAGTTCCAGGACGCCGAGTTGGACTACCTGGTCCACAGCGAAGCGGGCTCGCGCACCATGGCCGAAAACTATGTGGGCTTGCCGCTGAATTTTGGGGAGTGAGCGGGGGCTGACCTCAAGCCGCTCGGCGGGCCTTCCAGGCCCCGAACATGGCGATCAGCCCCGGCACGATGATCAAGGCCCAGATGATCTTGCTCAGGTGCTGCTGCACGATCGGCAGGTTGCCAAACAGGTAACCCACCGACAGCAGGCCCACCACCCAAATCACCGCGCCCACCACATTAAAAAAGGTGAATTTGCTGCGCGTCATCTCGGCCACGCCCGCCACAAAGGGCACAAAGGTGCGCACAAACGGCATGAAGCGCGCCAGGATGATGGTGATGCCGCCGTATTTTTCGTAAAACGCGTGGGCTTGGTCAAAGCCACGGCGGCTGAAAAACCGCGACTCTTCCCACTGGAACACCCGAGGCCCAATGTAACGGCCAATGGTGTAGTTGGTCTGGTCACCCAAAATGGCTGCCGCCAGCAGCAAACCCATGACCAAGGGCAAGCTCATCAAACCCGCGCCGCACATGGCGCCCACGATGAAGAGCAACGAGTCGCCCGGCAAAAACGGCATGACCACCACACCGGTTTCCACAAAGATGATGAGGAACAGCAGGGCATAGACCCAAGCCCCATATTGAGCGACAAAGGCCTCCAAATAGCGGTCGACGTGGAGGATGAAATCAACGAGTTGCAAAAGAATGTCCATGCGCAGATTATCCCTGCCCAAGCCCTAAAATCAGCCAGTGACCTTAGAACAAACCCCGGCTTGCGCGCGCCGCCCCATCCGCGAACTCCCCGATGAACTGATCAGCCAGATCGCCGCAGGCGAAGTGGTCGAGCGCCCAGCCTCGGTGGTGCGCGAGTTGGTGGACAACGCCATGGACGCTGGCGCGCGCAGCATCACGCTGCGCATGATGGGGGGCGGCACCCGGTTGATTTCGGTGGAAGACGACGGCGGCGGCATCGCGCCGGACGAGCTGGCCACGGCCCTGAAGCGCCACGCCACCAGCAAGATCGGCAACTTGGACGACCTTGAATCGGTCATGACCATGGGCTTTCGGGGCGAGGCGCTGGCGGCCATCAATTCGGTGTCCGAACTGACTTTGCTCTCGCGCATGGACGGCCAGCCCACCGCGTTCGCGCTCGATGGCCAAACCGGCGAAATCCGCCCTGCCGCCCGCGCCACGGGCACCACGGTGGAGGTCAAAGAGCTGTTTTTCTCCACCCCCGCCCGCCGCAAGTTTTTGAAAAGCGACAGCACCGAGCTGGCGCATTGCATCGAGGCCGTGCGCCGCCACGCGCTGGCCCGCCCGGACGTGGGCTTTGCCATCTGGCACGAAGGCAAGCTGGTGGAGCAGTGGCGCGTGCACCCCGGCGCGGCAGGCCTTGAGCAGCGCCTGGCCGATGTGCTGGGCGATGAGTTCGTGGCGCAGTCCATCGCGGTGGAATACAACGCCGGGCCGCTCAAAGTGATGGGCCGCGCAGGGCTCCCCGACGCCGCGCGCTCACGCCCCGACCACCAATTTGCGTATGTGAATGGCCGGTTTGTGCGCGACAAAGTGGTCATGCACGGTGCGCGCAGCGCCTACGAAGACGTGCTGCACGGCCACAAGCAACCGGCCTATGCGCTGTTCATGCAGATCGACCCCACCTTGGTCGATGTGAACGTGCACCCGACCAAAATCGAGGTGCGTTTTCGCGACAGCCGCGCCATTCACCAAGCCGTGCGGCACGCCATCGAAAACGCCTTGGCTGCGCCGCGCTCGCATAACTTGGGCGATGCGCCTGCCATGCCCGCCAGCGATTTCAACCTGAAGGCCCCCGCCTCCAAAGCCCTGCCCGAATCAGCGGCCTGGCAGCAAGGCGGCATGGCTTTCGAGCGCCCTGGCCCTTCGACTTTTTCGGCCCCCAGCTACAACCCGGCGGACTTTGTGCGCCCCCGCGTGGACGGCGAGCAGGCCATGGCCGACCTGAAAGCGCTTTGGCAGCCCACCAAGGATTCCGCTTTAAATGCCAATGGCCACGAAACCAGCTTTGATCAGAACCCACCCGGCGCGCAGGAATTGCCCGGCAGTTGGACCATCGGACCCACTGCCGATAACGGATCGCGCACAGGGGTGCGCTCCCACGGGGAGCCCAGTTCACTGGCTGCCCCCATGCCCGAAGGCGACTGGCCGCTGGGCCGCGCCGTGGCGCAGCTGCACGGCGTCTACATCCTGGCCCAAAACAAACAAGGCCTGGTGGTGGTGGACATGCATGCCGCGCATGAGCGCATCGTCTACGAACGTCTTAAAAACCAGCTCAACACCACGGAAGCCTCGCGCATCGCCAGCCAACCGCTGCTGATCCCGGCCACCTTTGCCGCCACCCCCAACGAAGTGGCCACCGCCGAAGCCTGCGCGGAGGTGCTGGAACAGTTGGGCCTGGAAATCTCACCCCTGTCGGCCAAGACCCTGGCCGTGCGCGCCGTGCCCACCAGCTTGGCGCAAGGCGACGCGGTGGAGCTGGCCCGCAGCGTGCTGGCCGAGCTGGCCCAACACGACGCGAGCACGGTGGTGCAGCGCGCCCAAAATGAAATTTTGGCGACCATGGCCTGCCACGGTGCGGTGCGCGCCAACCGACACCTGACCCTGGACGAAATGAATGCTTTGCTGCGCCAAATGGAAGACACCGAGCGCTCAGACCAGTGCAACCACGGCCGCCCCACTTGGCGTCAGATGACAATGCGGGATCTGGATGCGCTGTTTTTGCGGGGGCGGTGATGCTTGTTTCATCGCCTCTGTCTGAATACGAATCTTTAAAGCCTGCAGCAGCGGCGAGTTTGTGGCTTAAATCCGGGTCAGCTGCACCCGCCGCGCGGTCTCGCTCATACTCGCTTCGCTCGCCAAATCGCGAGCGCCGCGCGGCAGGCACAGCTGCCCCTGCGACACTGCCCTTAAAAACACCGGTGGCTTTGATCGACCACCCAGCGCGCGCCCTGAAGAAACCAATGCCAGCGCACCGCAAGACCCGAGAACCACCTAAAGCATGCACCAAAAACTGATCGTCCTCATGCTCGCCCTGCTGCTCGGCCTGCAACCCGTCACCACCGACCTGTACCTGCCCGCCTTACCCGCCATCACCGAGGGCTTTGGGGCTGGCATGGGTCAGGCTCAGCTCACCCTCACGGCCCTGCTGCTGGCTTTTGGCTTGTCGCAACTGGTCTGGGGGCCGCTGTCGGACCGCTTTGGCAGACGCCCGATTTTGTTGTGGGGCATGGCCGCTTACACCCTGGCCTCGTTGGCCAGTGCTTTGGCCCCGAACATGGCGTGGCTGATCGCAGGTCGCACCTTGCAAGGCATTGCCATGGGCGCTGGCGTCATGGGGGCACGCGCCGTAGTGCGCGATTTGTTTGCGCCGGTGCAAGGGGCCCACGTCATGTCTCAGGCCCTGACAGGATTGGGCATCATCGCTTGTGCCTGCGCACCCTTGGGCGGTTTGCTGACCGATGGCATGGGTTGGCGCATGGCCCTGCTTTCGCTGGCTGTTTATGGTGCGGTCACTTTCGCCTTGCTGGCTTGGCGTTTTGAAGAAACCCTGGCCCAACCCGACCCGCAAGCCCTTCATTTTGGGCCTTTGTTGCGAGCCAATCTGGAAATTTTGCGCCACCCCACTTTTTTAACCTGGTGCGCTTTGTCGTCGGCCTCGTACCTCGGCTTGTTCACGTTTTTGGCCAGCTCGTCCTTTGTTTTCATCCAGAACATGGCTTACAGCAAAACCGCCTACGGTCTGCTCATGCTGAGCATGTCACTGTCTTACATCGTCGGCACGTTTGGCTGCCGGTGGATGCTTCGCCGCACCAGTGTGCAGCGTACCGTGGGCGTGGCAGCGATTTTCACTCTCACCGGCGGTGTGAGCATGGTGGCACTGGCTTATGCTGGCCAAGGGCAGGACTGGTTTGGCGCATGGGCCGTGATGGTGCCCATGTACATCTTCATGATCGGCCATGGCGTGCACCAGCCTTGCGGTCAAAGTGGTGCGGTCGCACCCTTTCCCCACCGTGCAGGCACCGCCTCGGCACTGAATGGTTTTTTGATGATGTTGGGGGCTTTTTTCATGGGCGGCTGGTTGAGTAACCACCTGGATGAACCGGTGTTTGCCCTCGCCCATGGCCTGCTGTTGTGGGCACTCATCATCACGGTGCTGGCCTGGACACGCGTTCAACGCCTTGGCCGTGCGGTCCTTTTGAAGCCTGCCACATGAACGAGCAACACCTGCAAACCTCAGCGAAACCGGACGCCATAGCCTTGGTCGGTCCCACTGCCAGCGGCAAAACAGCGGTCGCTTTGGCCCTGGCCGAAGCGATGCAAACGCAAGGGGGCATCGAAATCATCAGCCTGGATTCGGCACTGGTTTACAAAGGCATGGACATCGGCACGGCCAAACCCACCGAGCAAGAACGTGCCCAAGTGCCCCACCATTTGATCGACATCCTGGAGCCGACACAAAGCTTCAGTGCTGCCGAGTTTGCACGAGAGGCCGCTCGCCTGGTGGCCGACATTCAGGCCAGAGGAAAAATGCCCTTGATTGTGGGGGGCACCATGTTGTACCTCAAGGCCCTGCTGGAGGGTCTCAACGACATTCCAGCCGCCAATGCTGAGATTCGCGCCGACATTCACCAACAGGCCCAAAAACTGGGCTGGCCTGCCATGCATGGTTTGTTGGCACAAATCGATCCGACCACGGCAGCACGGTTGGCACCGGGCGACAGCCAACGCATTGGCCGTGCCTTGGAGGTGTGGACCGCCACGGGTCAAACGCTCTCGTCCTTCCACCAAAGCGCCAAGACCCCCACCGCCGATTGGCAGATCCCCGTCATCAGCCTGGAGCCCAGCGACCGGGCATGGCTGCACCAACGCATTGCGCAGAGGTTTGACCACATGATGGCCGATGGCTTCATGGACGAAGTGCAACAGTTGCGTGCCCGAGGCGATCTGCACCCGGACCTGCCCGCCATGCGCTGTGTGGGTTACCGTCAGGCTTGGGAAGGGCTGGAAGCCAACTGGAGCCAAACCGAGATCCGCGAACGGGGCATTTTTGCCACCCGTCAACTGGCCAAACGCCAGATCACTTGGCTGCGCAGCATGCCCAATCGCTGGGTAGTGGGGTCTGAAGAACCTCAAGCTTGTGCACGGGTGATTGATTTAACCCGGCAAATGGCCCTTTAATCGGCCACATTTTTACTGCGTCCACTTTTGATTTTTGACTGCATCGCCTTGCCCTCCAGGCGTCTTTGCACCGAGCCATAACTGGGTTTTGTGGCTTTTCGGGGTTTGGGGGGCTTGGCGTACAGATCCAGTGTTTCATACAAGCGCGACCAGGCGTCCACACGATTGGCTTCCTGGGTACGATGACGCTGGGCCTTGAGAATGAAAACGCCCTCTTGCGTCAGACGGCTGTCGCCCGACTGCAGCCAACGCTGTTTGACGTCATCGGGCAAGTCGGAATTGGCCAAATCAAAACGCAGCTGAACCGCACTGGAAACCTTGTTGACGTTTTGCCCCCCTGGCCCTTGAGCCCTGATGGCGGTCAATTCGACTTGCTTGTCGTCAATGTGCAAGACGTGTTTCATGTGGATTCAAGGACGGGACGGTGGCAGGGCCATCGCAATGATTGAAACAAGCAAGCCCTGAGGCCTATTGCAGTGGACCTCTGAGGCTTTCTGGCACCGGCAAGGGCAGAACATCAATGCCTTCGTCGAGCAAAGCTTCTGTTTCTTCACGGGTGGCTTGCCCCCTGATGTTGCGCTCGTCGCGCTCTCCGTAATGAATTTTCCGCGCCTCTTCGGCAAAACGGTCACCCACATCTTCGGTGTTGGCGATCACATGGCGCACCATCTTCATCATGGCCCCGTGTATTTGTTGCAAAGCGTCCGAGGACTCGGCAGGCCAATGGGGGGCTGTCGATGCATCCGCAGTGACGTCAGCACGAGCAGGTGCCGGTGCAGCAGAACTGGATGGTGCGTCGCCTTGACCCGAAACAGGGGCTGTGCCGTGACCCAGATTCAAGCGGGGTGCCGACAACATCTTGGTGATTTCACTGTCATTGCACACGGGACACGTCAGCAAGCCGCGGCTGTGCTGGGCGTCGTAGTCATCTTGTGAAGCAAACCAGCCTTCAAAGCTGTGGCCTTGGCGGCATTGAAGATCCAGCACTTTCATGGTCAAGGCTCAGGACGAGGTTTGCCAGTGCAAAGGCCATTGGCCCGAAAGCACGTTTTGGAGCCACAACAAACCCGTCAAAGTTTTGCCATCCGTGATCAAGCCTTGCTGACAACCGAGCATCAGTTCGTCGGGCGTGGCTGTGTAGACATCGAGGAATTCGTCTTGATCGAGTTGGCGCTCACCCAAAGTCAAATCTTTGGCAAACCAGATTTCAATGACTTCGGTGGAGTAGGCAATCACCGGATGCAAAACGCCGGCACGCGCCCACTGAAGGGCGGAGTAACCCGTCTCCTCCAACAATTCGCGTTGCGCGCAAACGAAAGGATCTTCACCGGAATCGAGTTTGCCCGCCGGAAACTCGATCATCACCTGCCCCACAGGATAGCGGTATTGACGCTCCATGACCAAGCGCAAACCATCAGAGGTCTCCAGCATGGGAATGACCATCACAGCACCAGGATGGACCACGTACTCGCGTGTGGCCAGACGGTGGTTGGGCAGGCGAACCGAATCACGCACCACATGCAAAAAGTGTCCGCGCAGCAATTCTTGTTGCTGCACCGTGTGTTCGATCAGATGATCGTCTGACATGCCGTGCTTTGAAAGAAGGTTGTGATTCAATGCTTGCGGTGCATCAAATAACGAAAAACAAAACCTGGAAAAGCCAAGGTCACAAACATGGTGCCTGTGATGGCATAAAACTCCCAGCCTTGAGGCGAGATTTGCCCGCTGTGATTTTCAATCAACAATCCTACTGCACCGACCACAAAGTACAAAAGCACAAGCTCAGCCAGACGCCATGCCAATGGTTTGCTGATTCGCGCAGGCCCGAGCAGCAAGAGTCGCTGATTGGCAAACGGCAAATTGGCTGCAAGGAAAGCCAAAAACACCAACAAACCGATTTGCAAATTGAGCGACATGAGAGGAAAAGTCCAGTTTTTAAACAGCCATCATGCGAACGACAGCATCCGCACACAAAGCCATCAAAGCGCCCGGCACAATGCCCAGCACCAACACCAGCAAACCATTGAGAGACAGCACCACACGCACATCTGTGTCGGCCGACACCGTGGCAGCGGTCACCGGTTCATCGAAGTACATGACTTTGACGACACGCAAATAGTAAAAGGCACCAATCAAGGACATCATGACAGCAAAGATGGCCAAACCGATGTAAAAGCCTTGCCCGGATGCGATCAAGGACTGCAACACGGCCAATTTGGCATAAAAGCCCACCATGGGTGGAATACCCGCCAAGGAGAAAAGGCAAACCGCCATCACACCGGCATACAAAGGGCTGCGTTGGTTCAAACCAGCCAAATCTGTGATTTCTTCACTCTCAAAGCCTTGACGAGCCAAGAGCATGATGATGCCAAAACTGGCCAACGTGGTCAGCACATAGCCGATGATGTAGAACATGGCCGAACTGTAGGCGTTGGCTGCCAATGTGGATTGGCCATTGATCACACCGGCCACAAAGCCGAGCAAAACAAAACCCATTTGCGCAATGGTGGAGTAAGCCAGCATGCGTTTGAGGTTGGTCTGTGCAATGGCGGCCAAGTTACCAATCAACAGCGAGCCAATGGCCAACAAAGACAGCATTTGCTGCCAGTCAAAGGCCAAGGGCAAAAGGCCTTCCACAAGCAAACGGATCATGATGGCAAATGCGGCCAACTTGGGCGCACCACCAATCATCAAAGTGGCTGCCGTGGGGGCCCCTTGGTAAACGTCAGGAATCCACATGTGAAACGGCACAGCACCGATTTTGAAAGCCAAACCAGAAACAATGAAGACCAAACCAAAGACCAGCACTTGGTGGTTGACCTGACCTGAAGCAATGGCTTTGAGCACGGCAGACAGTTCAAGGCTTCCCGTCGCACCATACAACATGGACATGCCGTACAGCAAAAAACCCGAGGCCATGGCGCCCAGCACAAAGTACTTCATGGCCGCTTCAGTGGCCTGCTTGTGGTCACGGCGAAGCGCCACCAGGGCGTAGCTGGACAATGTCAGCAGCTCCAGACCCAGGTAAATCACAATGAAATTCTGTCCCGAGATCATGAAACTCATGCCCAACAAAGCAAACATGCTCAAGCTGAACAACTCACCGCCACGCAGCATGTCGCGATCAGCGGCATAAGGGCGCGAATAGACCAAGGTCACCATCACGGCAATCGTGGCAAAGCAGCGCAGCCAGTGGCCCATCGGATCGCTCACCACCAGCCGACCAAAACCATAAAGGGTATGACCTGCATCGGCATACATGGCGTGCAAGCAAGCCACACCGCCCAATGACAACAGCGTCAAAGCGTAGGTGGCTGTGCGCTTGGGGCTTTTCACAAAAAGGTCAACCAGCGCTATCACGCAGGCCATGACCAGCAACACGATCTCCGGATAAACCGTCATCCAGCTGGAGTTGTCCATCATGGGTGTTCTCTCAATTCTTCAATTCAGGCGTAAAAGATCAATGTCCAAGCGTCCACAAGCTCAGGGCAATTTGGACAAGGCCACATGTTTGAGCAAGTCGACCACCGAGGTGTCCATCACGTCGGTAAAGGGTTTGGGGTAGACGCCCATGTAAAGCACAGCAGCGGCCAACAAGGCCATCACCAGGAATTCACGCGCGTTGATGTCTGTGAGTTCTTTGACCTCATCGTTGGCCACAGGACCCAGGTACACACGCTTGTACATCCACAGGGTGTACGCTGCACCAAAAATCAGTGCAGAAGCCGCCAGCAAGCCGATCCAGAAGTTGAACTTCACGGCACCCAAAATCACCATCCATTCGCCCACAAAACCGGCCGTGCCGGGCAAGCCACAGTTGGCCATGGCAAAGAACAGCGCAAAAGCTGCGAATTTGGGCATGGTGTTGACCACCCCGCCGTAGCTGGCAATTTCACGCGAGTGCACACGGTCGTACAACACGCCAATCGACAAGAACATGGCCGCTGACACAAAGCCGTGGGCGATCATTTGCACAATGCCACCGGACACGCCCAGCGGGTTGAAGATGAAAAAGCCCAGGGTGACAAAACCCATGTGCGCAACCGATGAATAAGCCACCAGTTTCTTCATGTCTTGCTGAACCATGGCTACCAAGCCCACATAAATCACGGCCACCAAGGACAAGACAATGATCAGCATGCCCCACTCACGCGCAGCGTCGGGTGCAATGGGCATCGAAAAACGCAGGAAACCGTAAGCACCCAGCTTGAGCATGATGGCCGCCAGCACGGCCGAACCACCCGTTGGGGCTTCGACGTGCACATCGGGCAACCAGGTGTGCACGGGCCACATCGGCACCTTCACGGCAAAGGCCGAGAAGAAGGCAAAGAACAGCAAGGTTTGCACGGTGCCCGACAGGGGCAGCTTGTGCCAAGTCAGGATGTCGAAGCTGCCGCCAGATGTGATGTACAGATAGACCAAGGCGATCAGCATCAGCAAAGAGCCGAGCAAGGTGTACAAGAAGAACTTGAAAGCCGCATAAATCTTGTTCGGGCCGCCCCAGATGCCGATGATCAGGTACATCGGGATCAAGGTGGCTTCAAAAAACACGTAGAACAAAATACCGTCCAGCGCACTGAACACACCAATCATCAGACCCGACAAAATCAGGAATGCGGCCATGTACTGGTTGACTTTGCGGGTGATGACTTCCCAACCCGCGATGACTACAATCACGTTGATGAACGCCGTCAAAAGCACCAGCCACAGCGAAATGCCATCCACGCCCAGGTGGTAGTGCACATTGAAGCGTTCGATCCATGAGGCTTTTTCGACAAACTGCATCGCCGAGGTACCGAGCGCAAAGCCCGAATACAAAGGCAGCGTGACCAGGAAACTGGCGATCGATCCGACAAGGGCCAACCATCGCACGGCGCGGGCTTGGCTGTCGCGACCGAAGGCCAGCAAGACGATGCCGAAAGCAATCGGCATCCAGATGGCAAGGCTTAACAATCCCATTTTTATCTTGTCCTCAAAACCGTTAAGCGAGCCAGACGAAATACGTCATCAGCACGAACACACCCAAGATCATGACCAGGGCGTAGTGGTACAGGAAGCCCGACTGGAACCGCCGCACCACACCAGAGACCCAACCCACGACTTTCCATGAACCATTGACAAAGAAGCCGTCGATGATGGCGCGGTCGCCCACCTTCCAAAGACCCAGACCCAGGCCGCGAGCGCCCTTGGCCAGGATGTTTTCGTTGATCCAGTCCATGTAGTACTTGTTCTCCATGACCACGATGAGTGGACGCAGTGCACGGGCAAAGAAGGCGGGGACCTTGGGGTTGACCAGGTACATGTACCAAGCGGTCACCACACCGGCCAAAGCCAGCCAGAACGGTGCCATGCTCAAGCCGTGGATCGCCATGGCCACAGGACCGTGGAACAACTGACCCAACTGCTGCATCGCAGGGTGTTTGACGGCGTCGATGAAGATGACGTCCTTGAAGAAGTCGCCATACAACATGGGGCCAATCGTCATGTAGCCAATCACGACCGAAGGAATCGCCAGCAAGATCAGTGGCACCGTCACCACCCAAGGCGACTCGTGGGGTTTGTCGTGGCCGTGGTCGTCATGACCATGGTGGTCATCGTGGCCATGGTGCGCATCCGGATTCTGGTCGTAACGCTCTTGGCCGTGGAAGACCAGGAAATACATGCGGAACGAATAGAAGGCCGTGACAAACACACCCGCCAGCAGCGCAAAATTGGCAAAGCCAGCGGCGGGCAAGTTGCTCAGGTGCACGGCTTCGATGATGCTGTCTTTGGAGTAAAAACCCGAAAACAAAGGCGTGCCAATCAGGGCCAGCGAACCGAGCAAAGACGTGATCCAGGTGATGGGCATGTACTTGCGCAGACCGCCCATGTAGCGGATGTCCTGGTTGTGGTGCATGCCCATGATGACCGAACCCGCACCCAGGAAAAGGAGCGCCTTGAAAAAAGCGTGTGTCATCAGATGGAACACGGCCACCGAGTAAGCCGATGCACCCAGAGCCACGGTCATATAACCCAGCTGTGACAAGGTGGAGTAAGCCACCACGCGCTTGATGTCGTTTTGGATGATGCCCAAAAAGCCCATGAACAGCGCGGTGATCGAACCGATGACCATCATGAAGTTCAAAGCTGATTCGGACAATTCAAAAAGCGGCGACATGCGGGCCACCATGAAAATACCGGCCGTCACCATGGTGGCGGCGTGGATCAGCGCAGAGATGGGCGTGGGGCCTTCCATCGAGTCAGGCAACCACACATGCAAAGGGAACTGGGCCGACTTGCCCATGGCACCGATGAAGAGGCAAATGCAGATCACGGTGATCAACATGGCGTCCATGCCGAAGATGTACCAAGGAAAATCAATGGCAGCCAACTCGTTGGCTTTGGCAAACAGCTCGGTGTAATTGAGTGTGCCGGTGTACGTGGCGATCAGGCCGATGCCGAGGATGAAACCGAAGTCACCCACACGGTTAACCAGGAAGGCTTTCATGTTGGCAAAGATGGCCGTGGGTTTGTTGTACCAAAAGCCAATCAGCAAATACGACACCAAGCCCACCGCTTCCCAGCCGAAAAACAATTGCAGCAAGTTGTTGCTCATGACGAGCATCAACATGGAGAAGGTGAACAGCGAGATGTAAGCGAAAAAGCGGTTGTAGCCTTCGTCTTCTTCCATGTAACCGATGGTGTAGATGTGCACCATCAGCGACACAAAAGTCACCACACACATCATCATGGCGGTGATGCCATCGACCAAAAAGCCAATTTCCATCTTCAAACCACCCACCATCATCCAGGTGTAGAGGGTTTCATTGAAGCGGGCACCGTCGATCACGCTGTTGAGCGTCATGGCCGACAGAACGAAAGCGACCAACACACCCAGAATGGTCAAGGTGTGGGACAGGCGGCGGCCAATCCAGTTGCCACCGAATTGTGTGCCCAGCACACCCGCCAGCACAGAGCCCACCAAGGGCGCGAGGGGGACTGCCAGCAATGTGCTGGCGTTGAGGGTTTGACTCATATTCTTGTTAACCCTTGAGCGAATTGAGTTCGTCTGCGTTGATGTTGTGCTGATTGCGGAACAACAGCACAAGAATCGCCAAGCCAATGGCCGATTCGGCAGCGGCCACCGTCAAGATGAAAAACACAAACACTTGGCCGTGCATGTCACCCAGATAGTGAGAGAAAGCCACAAAATTCATGTTCACGGCCAGCAGCATCAGCTCGATGGCCATGAGCAAAACGATCAGGTTCTTGCGATTCAAAAAGATGCCGATCACGGCCAATGCGAACAGCATCGCGCCGAGCGACAAATAATGTCCCAGGGTCAGTGTCATCATTTTTTCACCTCCGCAGATGCTGCATTGATTTCTGCAACAGGGGCAGGTGCCGCCTGAGTCGGAGCCATCTTGACCACTTGCATGCGGTCGGCAGCACGCACCTTGACTTGGATCGACGCGTCTATCGCCTTGCTGTCCTTGCGCTCACGCAGCGTCAGGGCAATGGCCGCAATCATGGCCACCAACAAAATGGCCGCCGCAATCTGTATTGGCATCAGGTATTCGGTGTACAACAAAATGCCCAAGGCTTTGGCGTTGTCGACCTGCACAGCGCCTGCGGCCATGGCCGGCGCTTCGGACGTGCGAAAACCCGACAACAACACAGCGGCCATTTCCAGAGCCACGATGGCGCCCAAGGTGGCCGCCAGCGGGAAGTTTTTCCAGAAGCCTTTGCGCACGGTGTCGATGCCGATGTCCAGCATCATCACAACGAACAAGAAGAGCACCATCACCGCGCCCAGGTACACCAGCACCAGCAAGATGGCCAGGAATTCGGCATTGAGCAGGAACCACACAGCAGAAGCTTGCGAGAAAGCCAGCATGAGGTACAGCACCGCATGCACGGGGTTGCGTGCGGTCACCACCCGGAAGGCTGCAAACAGCAGCACCACCGAGAAGAGGTAGAAGAAACCGGTCTTGACGTCCATAAGTCTGTCTTTTTAAGTGTTCAGGACTGGGCGGCGTTCAACGGTAAGGAGCATCGGCGGCGCGGGCAGCAGCGATCTCTTTTTCGTAACGGTCGCCCACGGCCAGCAACATGTCCTTGGTGAAGTACAGGTCACCGCGTTTTTCGCCGTGGTATTCAAAGATGTGCGTCTCAACGATCGAGTCCACCGGGCAGCTTTCTTCACAAAAGCCGCAGAAGATGCACTTGGTCAAATCGATGTCGTATCGCGTGGTGCGGCGCGAACCGTCTTCGCGCTGGCCGGCTTCGATGGTGATGGCCATCGCAGGGCACACCGCCTCGCAGAGCTTGCAGGCAATGCAACGCTCTTCACCGTTGTCATAACGGCGCAGGGCATGCAGGCCGCGAAAACGCGGCGACTGTGGTGTTTTTTCTTCTGGAAACTGCACCGTCACCTTGCGGGCGAAAGCATAGCGTCCGGTCAGGGCCATGCCCTTGAGCAACTCAACAAGCATGAAGCTCTTGAGGAAGTCCTTGATCGAAAAAGAGGAGGCAGTCATTGTGGTCATGGTCATTCACCGATCAGTGCCAGATGTTCCAAGGCGAGTGCAACCACACGCCAACGACCAGCAGCCACACCAAAGTGACAGGGATGAAGATCTTCCAGCCCAGACGCATGATCTGGTCATAGCGGAAGCGCGGGAAGGTGGCACGGATCCAGATGAACATGGACACGACCAAGAAAGTTTTCAGGCCCAGCCAAATCCAGCCGGGCACCATGTTGAACAGAGCGTGGTCAATGGGCGACAACCAGCCGCCCAAGAACATGATCACGGCCAAAATGGACACGAGCCACATGCTGGCGTATTCGGCCAAGAAGAAGATCGCGAAGCCCATGCCCGAATACTCGACCATGTGACCGGCCACGATCTCGGCTTCGCCTTCGACCACGTCAAAGGGGTGGCGGTTGGTTTCGGCCACGCCCGAGATCAAGTAGACGATAAAGATCGGCAACAAAGGCAACCAGTTCCAAGAGAAGATGCTCAAGCCCATGTCGGCGGCAGCGCCCTTGCCTTGCGCCAGAACGATCTCTGTCAGGTTCATGCTGCCCGAGACCATCAGCACCACCAAGAAGCAAAAGCCCATGGCGATCTCGTAGCTCACCATTTGAGCCGATGCACGCAGCGCACCCAAGAAGGCGTATTTGGAGTTGGAGGCCCAGCCCGCGATGATCACGCCATACACCTCAATCGAAGTGATCGCCATCACCAGCAACAAACCCGCATTGATGTTGGTCAGTGCCTGCTCTGGGCCAAAAGGAATAACCACCCAAGCAGCCAGCGCCGGCATGATGGCCATGATCGGACCCAAGCGAAACAATCCAAGGCTGGCCGCTGTGGGGTTGATCAGTTCTTTGGTCAGCAACTTCAGGGCATCGGCTATTGGCTGCAACAAACCAAACGGCCCCACGCGGTTGGGGCCGTGACGCACTTGCATGAAGCCCAAGAGTTTGCGCTCCCACAGCGTCAGGTAGGCCACAGCAGCCATCAAAGGCGCAAGGATGGCCACAATTTTGAGCAAAATCCACAGCACTGGCCAGACCAAATTGGCCCACCAACTGGCAGCGATCAAATTCAGACCGCCGTTGTACAGCGCGTCGATCATGGGGTCACCTCCTGGCGTGCATCTGCGGTCAACTGCAAAGATGGGGCACGACGCACGATGCTGTCGAGCTGATAAATCGAAGCCACCGCTGGCGCAGGCGTGGTCCCTGCGAAATTGATCGCTGCTTTTGTGACATTCGATGTCAGCAAAGGTTGCGCTTTAACACGGCTCAAGACATCTTGCGATGTTTCAAATGAAACACCCGGGATGTCGAGCAAATTGGCCAACACGCGCAAGACTTTCCACGCCGGACGTGTTTGAGCCAAGGGCTTGACCACAGCATGGAAACTTTGCAAACGTCCTTCGGCGTTGACAAAACTGCCCGAGGTTTCTGTGAAAGGCGCAATGGGCAACAAGACATCGCTGAAAGCCATATTGGCTTTGAACGGACTGAGAGTCACCACCATGTCCGCAACGTCCAGGTTTTTAGCAGCAGCGGCACCACAAGCACTGTCAAACTCGGGTTCGTTGTTCAACAAAATGACGGCTTTCAAACCACCCGCCAGCATTTGACCTGCACTCTTGCCGCCGGTTTGTGGCTGGGAACCGACCCATTGTGCGCCCACCGTATTGGCAGCTTCGGTCAGGTAACCCACAGAGGCACCTGTCTGCTCACCGATCCAATTGGCAAGTGACAACAAGCTGGAGGCATTGGCGTGATGCGCAGCAGCATTGCCCAACAAAATGGCTTTGCGCTCGCCCGTCATCAAGGATTGGGCAATGGCTTGCGCCTCGGATGAAACAGAGCCCGTACAGGGCGCAGCAACGCCCTTCGCCAACGCAATCACTGTGGCCACATCGGCCAAAGTCTGTACCCAGGCAAACGCATCAGCAACCATCGCATTGGCCACGGGCATCGCCCACGCTTGAGCATGGGCAAACGAATGGCTGTCTGCAATGAGACTGAGCTGTGCACCTTGGCGAACTGCATGGCGAACACGCAATGCAAACAGGGGGTGGTCTTTGCGCAGGTTGGAACCCACCACCAGAACACGCTGCAAAGTGCTCAATGATGCGATGGATGTACCCAAGGTGCGAACGCCTTCAGCCGGACCAAATTCGGCGTTGCGCAGACGGTAATCAATGTTGTCAGAACCCAGGCCGCGCACCAAAGCACCGGCCAAATACAACTCTTCCACTGTGCTGTGCGGGCTGACCAGTGCCCCAATGCTGTTGGCGCCATGGTCGCGCTGGATGTTGCGCAGACCATTGGCCACGTATTCCAGAGCGGTTTGCCAGTCAACTTCTTTCCACTCACCGCCCTGCTTGAGCATGGGCTGGGTCAAGCGGTCAGGGCCGTTCAGGGCTTCATACGAGAAACGCTCGCGATCGGCAATCCAGCATTCGTTGACGTCTTCGTTTTCCAGCGGCACAACGCGCATGACCTGGTTGTTCTTGACTTGAACGATCAGGTTGGCACCGGACGAATCGTGTGCAGCCACCGACTTGCGGCGCGACAACTCCCAGGTGCGAGCGTGGTAGCGGAAAGGCTTGCTGGTCAAGGCACCCACGGGGCAGATGTCGATCATGTTGCCCGACAGCTCGGAGTCGATGGTCTGACCCAAGAAAGTTTCGATCTCGGCATGCTCGCCGCGGTGCGACATGCCCAGCTCCATATCACCCGCCACTTCTTGGCCGAAGCGCACGCAGCGTGTGCAGTGGATGCAGCGGCTCATCTCTTCCATCGAGATCAGCGGGCCGACTTCCTTGTGAAACACCACCCGCTTTTCTTCTTCGTAGCGCGAGCTGCTGCCGCCATAACCCACGGCCAAGTCTTGCAACTGGCACTCACCGCCTTGGTCGCAGATGGGGCAATCAAGCGGGTGGTTGATGAGCAAGAACTCCATGACCGACTTTTGGGCCGCAATCGCCTTGTCGCTCTTGGTGCGCACGATCATGCCTTGCGTCACGGGCGTGGCGCAGGCGGGCATGGGCTTGGGAGCCTTCTCCACATCGACCAGGCACATGCGGCAGTTGGCCGCAATGGAGAGTTTCTTGTGGTAGCAGAAATGGGGGATGTAGGTGCCGGCTTTTTCGGCGGCATGCATGACCATGCTGCCTTCGGCAACTTCCACTTTCTGACCGTCGAGTTCTATTTCAACCATGGGTCTTCACCGCTGTTGCATCGGCACCGACCATGGAGGTCTTGTGCTCGATGAGGTGTACAAATTCGTGACGGAAATGCTTGAGCATGCCGCGCACCGGCATGGCCGCTGCATCGCCCAAGGCGCAAATCGTGCGGCCCATGATGTTGCCGGCCACGCTGTCGAGCATGTCGATGTCGCTGGCACGGCCCTGGCCGTGTTCAATGCGGTCCACCATGCGCCAGAGCCAGCCAGTGCCTTCACGGCAAGGGGTGCATTGGCCGCAAGACTCGTGCGAGTAAAAGTAAGACAATCGCGCCAAGGCCTTGACCATGCAACGTGTCTCGTCCATGACGATCACCGCGCCCGAACCCAACATCGAGCCGCCTTCTTTGGCGATGCTGTCGTAGTCCATGGTGAGCTTCATCATCAACTCGGCAGGAACCACCGGCGAAGACGATCCGCCAGGGATCACCGCCTTGAGCTTTCGGCCACCGCGCACGCCACCGGCGAGTTCGAGCAGCTTGGCAAAGGGCGTGCCCATGGGCACTTCGTAGTTGCCGGGGCGCTCCACGTCACCGCTGACCGAGAAGATCTTGGTGCCGCCGTTGTTGGGCTTGCCGCATTCCAAATACGCCTGACCACCGTTGCGGATGATCCAAGGCACCGCTGCGAATGTTTCGGTGTTGTTGATGGTCGTGGGTTTGCCGTAAAGGCCAAAACTGGCAGGGAACGGTGGCTTGAAGCGGGGCTGGCCTTTTTTGCCTTCGAGTGATTCGAGCAAGGCGGTTTCTTCGCCGCAGATGTAAGCGCCAAACCCGTGGGAGGCGTGCAGCTGAAAGCTGAACGAGCTGCCCATGATGTTGTCACCCAAATAGCCTGCTGCGCGGGCTTCTTCGAGGGCCGCTTCGAAGCGCTCGTAGGCGTGAAAAATTTCGCCGTGGATGTAGTTGTAACCCACGCTGATGCCCATGGCATAAGCGGCGATGATCATGCCTTCGATCACCGTGTGGGGGTTGTACTCCATGATGTCACGGTCTTTGCATGTGCCCGGCTCGCCTTCGTCCGAGTTGCACACCAAATACTTTTGACCGGGGAACTGACGGGGCATGAAGCTCCACTTCAGACCCGTGGGAAAGCCCGCACCGCCGCGACCGCGCAGGCCCGACTCTTTCACGGTGGCGATCACCTGGTCTTGCGTCAGACCTTCACCGCCATCTTTGCCCAAAATCTTACGCAAGGCCGCATAGCCACCGCGTGCTTCGTAGTCTTTGATGCCCCAGTTCTTGCCATTCAAACCGGCATAAATTTGCGGGTTGATGTGGCGATCATGGAAGCAGCTTTCCACGCCCGTGGCTTGGAATTGGCTCAGAATTTGTTCGACGTTCATCAGGCGGCCTCGGCTTTCTTCAGGTTGTCGACGAGTTGGTCCAATTTTTCATGGCTCATGAAACTGCACATGTGGCGGTCGTTGACCAACAACACCGGCGCATCGGCGCAAGCGCCTTGGCACTCGCTGGGCTGCAAGGTGAACATGCCGTCAGCTGTTGTTCCGCCTACATTCACGCCCAGCTTGTGCTCCAGATGCGCCAGTGCCTGTGCACCACCGCGCAACTGGCAAGGCAGGTTGGTGCACACGTTCAGCTTGAACTTACCCACCGGCTTTTGGTTGTACATGTTGTAGAAGGTGGTGACTTCGTGCACCGCCATCACAGGCATGCCCAACACCTCGGCCACGACTTGCTCACTGTCGGGGCTGACCCAGCCTTGTTCTTGCTGCACGATAGCCAAGCAAGCCATGACGGCCGACTGCTTTTGGTCTGCAGGGAACTTGGCAACTTCACGCGCAAAGCGTGCTCTGGTGGAATCAGAGATCATCGGTCAATCTCTCCAAAAACGATGTCCATGGTCCCGATGATCGCGACCGCATCGGCCAGCATGTGGCCACGGGCCATTTCATCGAGAGTGGCCAAATGGGCAAAGCCCGGGGCACGAATTTTGAGGCGATAAGGCTTGTTGGCCCCGTCGCTCACCATGTAAATGCCGAACTCACCTTTGGGGTGCTCGACAGCAGCGTAGGCCTCGCCTTCGGGCACATGGAAACCTTCGGTGAAGAGCTTGAAGTGGTGAATCAGGTCTTCCATGTTGGACTTCATGCCTTCACGCGCAGGCGGTGCCACCTTGTGGTTGTCGGTGATGACCGGACCAGGGTTGGCACGCAGCCACTTCACGCATTGCTGGATGATGCGATTCGATTCGCGCATCTCTTGCACGCGCACCAGGTAACGGTCATAGCTGTCACCGGTCTTGCCCACAGGCACGTCGAACTCGACTTGGTCGTAGGCGTCGTACGGTTGTTTTTTGCGCAAGTCCCAAGCGAAACCGGAACCGCGCAGCATGGGGCCGGTCATGCCCAAATTCAGGGCGCGCTCGGGTGCCACCACGCCGATGCCCACCGTGCGCTGCTTCCAGATGCGGTTGTCGGTCAACAGGGTTTCGTATTCGTCCACACACTTGGGGAAGCGTTGCGTGAAGTCGTCGATGAAGTCCAGCAAGGACCCATTGCGGTTTTTGTTCAGCTGCTCAATCGCCTTGGCGTTCTTGATCTTGCTGACCTTGTACTGCGGCATGCTGTCTGGCAAGTCTCGGTACACGCCACCGGGGCGGAAGTAGGCGGCGTGCATGCGGGCACCCGACACAGCCTCGTACATGTCAAACAGGTCTTCACGTTCGCGGAAGGTGTAGATCAGGATGGTCGAGCTGCCGCAATCGTTGCCGTGCGAGCCGAGCCACATCAGGTGGTTCAGGATGCGGGTGATTTCGGAGAACATCACGCGGATGTACTGCGCGCGCATGGGCACTTCCAGGCCCAGCATTTTCTCGATGGCCAAGCAATACGCATGTTCGTTGCACATCATCGACACATAATCCAGGCGGTCCATGTAGGGCAGCGACTGGATGTAGGTTTTGCTCTCCGCCAATTTTTCGGTGGCACGGTGCAACAAACCGATGTGCGGATCGGCGCGTTGCACGACCTCGCCGTCCAACTCGAGCACCAAGCGCAACACACCGTGTGCAGCCGGGTGCTGAGGACCGAAGTTCAGCGTGTAATTCTTGATTTCGGCCATGTCAGTTCAGGCCTCCATAGTTGTCTTCGCGGATGATGCGCGGCGTGATTTCTCGTGGCTCAATGCTCACCGGCTCGTAAATCACGCGCTTGCGCTCGGCGTCATAACGCATTTCGACGTGACCCGACAGCGGGAAGTCTTTGCGGAACGGATGACCAATGAAACCGTAATCGGTCAAGATGCGGCGCAGGTCGTTGTGGCCTTCGAACACGATGCCGTACAGGTCAAAAGCTTCGCGCTCGTACCAGTTGGCCGAGTTCCAGATGTCGTTGACTGAATCCACCAAAGGCAGGTCGTCATCCGGGCAGAGAACTTTGACACGCACGCGCTGGTTCAGGCTCACCGACAACAAATGCACGGTGACACCAAAACGCGGACCATCGGTGCCCACTTCACGGTAGGCCGAGTAATCCAAGCCTGCCAGGTCTACAAGCTGTTCGAATTGGCAGCCTGGCGCATCACGCAGGGTTTGCATCACACCCAAGTAATGGGCCGCGCTCACATGCACAGTCACCTCACCCAAGGCCAGGGTGATTTTCTGCACCCGATCACCCAAGGCCACAGCCAAGGTGTCTTGCAAGTCTTCGGGGCGAATGGCGAAATCGGTCATCGTCATTCCCTTCAAGCACGCGCGATGGTGTGCGTGCGGCGGATTTTTTGCTGCAACTGGATGATGCCGTAGATCAACGCTTCGGCCGTGGGCGGACAGCCCGGCACGTACACATCCACCGGCACGATGCGGTCGCAACCGCGCACCACAGAATAGCTGTAGTGGTAATAACCACCGCCATTGGCGCAAGAACCCATGGAGATCACCCAACGCGGCTCGGACATCTGGTCATAGACCTTGCGCAGCGCCGGGGCCATTTTGTTGCACAAGGTGCCGGCCACGATCATCAAGTCGGCCTGGCGGGGGCTGGCACGGAACACTTCGGCACCAAAGCGGCCCAAGTCATAACGGGCAGCAGCCGAATGCATCATCTCGACCGCGCAGCAAGCCAGACCGAATGTCATGGGCCAAAGCGAACCGGTTTTGGCCCAGTTCACCACCGAGTCGTAACTCGTGGTGATAAAGCCCTCTTTCATCACGCCTTCAATCATTTGGATTCCTCAAACAGGCAGTTTGCTCTGGTGCTTCAAAACGATCATTCCCAGTCCAGGGCGCCTTTTTTCCACTCATAGACGAAACCCACCACCAAAATGGCCAAGAAAATCAGCACAGCCATGAACCCGGCCATGCCGACCTCCTTCAGGGCAATGGCCCAGGGGAATAAAAAAGCAATCTCAAGATCAAACAAAATGAACAAAATGGCCACCAAGTAGTAGCGCACATCGAACTTCATGCGAGCGTCTTCGAAAGCTTCGAAACCGCATTCATAGGGAGAATTTTTTTCCGCATCAGGTTTGTTGGGGCCAAGAACATAGCCTAAAACCTGGGGAATGATGCCGACTGCCACGCCGACCAAAATGAACAAAAGAATGGGAAGATATTGAGAGAGGTTCATTTGGGGACTTGCGGTATCACCGATGAACACCCCAAGTTTTGCAGCTTGGGTTGTTCTGTTTATCTGGTGCCGTCGGCGAGACTCGAACTCGCACAGCTTTCGCCACTACCCCCTCAAGATAGCGTGTCTACCAATTTCACCACGACGGCAGGATACTTGTGCCCAGTGAGCAAGAGGAACATCTTACGATGCATTTGGCTCTCTGAACAGTCTCAAATTTTACTCTCAAAACACCTTCATTTCCTTTGTAAAACACGGAAATTTGTGCAGAGCAGCAAAGCTTTGCTGAAGCTTACTTGGCAGGGGCTGGCGGCACGCTGTTATCCGTCTTTGCGGCAGGCTCATTGCCAGGAATTTGCGCTGCAGGACTCACATTGGCAGGTGAAACCGGGGCAGTGACCGCAACACCCTCAAGAACGCTGCCCGAAGAGGCAGGACGAACGTTGCTGAAATAAGCCAATAACAAAGTACAGACAAAAAACACGGCAGCCAAAACGGCTGTGGTCCGGGACAGGAAATTGGCACCTCCGGTTGCTCCGAACAAGCTGCCCGAACCACCGCTGCCAAAGGCTGCGCCCATGTCAGCGCCTTTGCCGTGTTGGATCAAGATCAAACCAATCATGGCCAAAGCCGACAGCATCTGAACCACCAAAATCAAAGTTAACATCATGCTCATCAGAGTTCTCCGAAAAAATTACAAACAAAGATAGAAAGCTCAGCGAGAAGCGGCTTTCAAGATGGATAAATAGTCAGGTGCGTCGAGAGAGGCACCGCCAATCAAACCGCCATCGACATCGGGCTGCGCCAACAAGTCTGCTGCGTTGGCTGCATTCATGCTGCCACCATACAAAATAGAGATGCGTGTGGCTTGTGCGCTGGCCGCTTGCAACTGAGAACGCAGTACAGCATGCACCTGCTGGGCTTGTTCGGGTGTGGCCGTCAGGCCGGTGCCAATGGCCCAAACGGGTTCATAGGCCACCACAATTTCACTGATGCAATGGCCGTTGGCATGGATCACGGCGGCCAACTGTCGCTTGACCACGGCCTCGGTTTGACCCGCTTCACGCTCGGCCAAGCTCTCACCCAAACACACAATTGGGGTGATACCTGCCGCCAATGCACGTTGCGCCTTGGCCGCCACAGTCACATCAGACTCTGCATGGTACTGGCGACGTTCAGAATGACCGACGATCACAAAACGCGCCGAAAAATCACGCAACATCTCAGCGGATACTTCACCTGTGTAGGGCCCCGAGGCATGGGCGGACACATCTTGTCCACCCAAGTCAACGGACGAACCCGTCAACAACTGTTGCATTTGCGCCAAATACGGTGCTGGCACACAAAGCGCCGACCGACATGACACGGCACTCATGCCATCCAAAAGAGGGGCCACCAAAGATGCATTGGCAGCCAGGCTGCCGTTCATCTTCCAGTTTCCGACCATCAATTTGATGGAATGGCTCATCACCAAGTCACCACCAACTTGCCGACATGTTGATTGCTCTCCATCAAGCCATGCGCCTGCGCTGCACCCGATGTCAAGTCACCCGAAGCATCCATCGCCCCAAAGACCGTGTGAATCACGGGCTTGATGGCGCCCGACTCGATCCATGGCCAAACGGTTTTCAGCAAAGACTGGGCAATCGCCGCCTTGAAAGCCACAGGACGCGGACGCAAGGTAGAGCCCGTGATGGTCAAGCGCCGACGCAGTACCAAACCCGCATTGAATTCGCTCTTGATGCCGCCTTGGACCGCGATGATGACCAATCGACCCTCTTCGGCCAAGATCTCAACCTCACGCGCCACGTAGTCACCCGCAACCATGTCCAAAATCACATTCACACCCGCACCGCCGGTGAGGCGTTTGACCTCGGCCACAAAGTCGGTGGTCTTGTAATTGATGGCATGGTCCGCACCCAAAGCCAGGCAAGCCTGGCATTTGGCATCAGACCCCGCGGTAACGATCACCGTGACACCTGCCGCTTTGGCCATTTGAATGGCGGTCACGCCAATGCCGCTGGTGCCGCCTTGGATCAACAAAGTCTCGCCCGCTTGCAAGCGACCACGGTCAAAGACATTGCTCCACACCGTGAAGAAGGTTTCAGGAAGTGAAGCAGCTTCGGTATCGGTCAGACCTTTAGGAACTGGCAAACACTGTACGACTGGGGCAACGCACAATTGCGCATAACCGCCGCCGGCCACCAAAGCGCACACGCGGTCACCCACCGCCACGCCAGCTGCGGCCATGGCCACAGCATCACCCGACACCACCACGCCTGCCACTTCAAGCCCCGGGATATCCGAGGCACCTGGAGGCACTGGGTAGTTGCCGGTACGTTGCAGCACATCGGGGCGGTTGATACCGCTGGCCGAGACGCGGATGAGCAACTCCCCTGCCCCAGCCACGGGATCGGGACGGGAGCCGGGTACCAGCACTGATGCAGCGCCGTAGCTTTGGATTTCAATGACGTTCATGGCAGGTTCAGCGTTATGCGTTATGCGTTTAGCGTGGAGGATGTATTGCGTTGGGGTTTAAAGCATATCGCTCAACGCTCAACCCTCAACGCACAAAGATCAGCCCTGAGCAGGACGATCCAACAAAGCCTTCATCGACAACTTGATGCGGCCTTTTTCGTCGGTTTCCATGACCTTGACCTTGACGATCTGGCCTTCGCTCAGGTAGTCGGTGACCTTCTCAACGCGCTCGTGGGCGATCTGGCTGATGTGCAGCAGACCGTCTTTGCCAGGCAACAAGTTGATCAATGCACCGAAGTCCAAAATCTTGGTCACCGGGCCTTCGTAGACCTTGCCGATTTCGACTTCAGCGGTGATCTGCTCGATGCGCTTCTTCGCAATGTCGGCCTTCTCGCCGTCGGTGGCGGCGATGGTGATCGTGCCGTCTTCTTCGATGTTGATCTGGCAACCAGTTTCTTCGGTCAGGGCACGGATGGTCGCGCCGCCCTTGCCGATCACGTCACGGATTTTCTCGGGGTTGATCTTCATGGTGAAGAGCTTGGGCGCGAAATCCGACACTTCGGTGTTGGC
>JAIXOX010000132.1 GCA_027486555.1 Comamonadaceae bacterium | reverse complement strand
GCCATCTCGGGTGTGCTGTCCTTGATCGCCTTTTACTTTGTCACCACCTGGCTGATGCCTGACAACGCCCTGGGGGCTGCGGGCAGCCAGATGAAGCTGTTTGGTGCCTGCGCCGTGGGCCTGGTGCTCACAGCCGCCTTGGTCTGGATCACCGAGTTCTACACCGGCACGCAATACGCCCCGGTGCAGCACATCGCGCAAGCCTCGACCACCGGCCACGGCACCAACATCATTGCCGGTTTGGGCGTGTCGATGCGTTCCACCGCCTGGCCGGTGATGTTCGTTTGTCTGGCCATCTGGACGGCTTATGCGCTGGGTGGCTTGTACGGCATCGCCGTGGCGGCTACATCCATGTTGAGCATGGCGGGCATCGTGGTGGCGCTGGACGCTTATGGCCCCATCACCGACAACGCGGGCGGCATTGCCGAAATGGCCGAAATGCCCAGCAGTGTGCGAGACATCACCGACCCGCTGGATGCAGTGGGCAACACCACCAAGGCCGTGACCAAGGGTTACGCCATTGGTTCGGCGGGCCTGGCCTCGCTGGTGCTGTTTGCCGACTACACCCACAAACTGGAGGCCTACGGCAAGGCCATCAGCTTTGACCTGTCCGATCCTCTGGTGATCATTGGCCTGTTCATTGGCGGGCTGATCCCCTACCTGTTCGGGGCCATGGCCATGGAAGCGGTGGGTCGGGCTGCAGGCAGCGTGGTGGTTGAAGTGCGTCGCCAGTTCAAGGAGATCCCCGGCATCATGGAAGGCACTGCCAAGCCCGAATACGGCAAAGCCGTTGACATGCTCACCACGGCCGCCATCAAGGAAATGGTCATTCCAAGCCTGTTGCCCGTGGTGGTGCCGGTGTTGGTGGGCCTGATCCTTGGGCCCAAGGCTCTGGGCGGTCTGCTGATGGGCACCATCATCACTGGCCTGTTTGTGGCCATTTCCATGTGTACCGGCGGCGGCGCCTGGGACAACGCCAAGAAATACATCGAAGACGGCCATCACGGCGGCAAGGGCTCAGACGCCCACAAGGCAGCCGTGACCGGTGATACGGTGGGTGACCCTTACAAGGACACCGCTGGCCCGGCCATCAACCCGCTGATCAAAATCATCAACATCGTGGCGCTTTTGATCGTGCCGCTGGTCATGCAGTTTCACGGCACCTGATCTTCTTTGCAAGCTTTGACAGGTCCGCTTCGGCGGGCCTTTTTTGTGCCCGGTTGAGCCCCAAAGGTCGATGTCCCGTGGGTGATTTTCAAAATCCTGCCCGGGTTCACAATAGCTCCATGCAAATGAATTTCATCGCCAACCAATCCATCCCCGCCCTGGCAGGCCAAACCATCGACGTGCTCGACCCGTCTGACGGGCAGGTGTTCGATCAAATTCCACGCAGCCAAGCGGCCGACATCAATGCCGCTGTTGTGGCGGCGCGAGCCGCCTTCAACGGCCCTTGGGGCAAGCTGACGGCTGTAGAGCGCGGGCGTTTGCTCATGAAGCTGTCGCAAAAAGTGAGCGAGCACGCCGCCGAGCTGGCTGCGCTGGAGCAGCGCGACTGCGGCAAACCCACCAAACAGGCCGCCGCCGATTCACTGGCATTGGCCCGCTACTTCGAGTTTTATGCCGGGTCCTGCGACAAGCTGCACGGCGAAACCCTGCCCTACCAAAACGGCTACAGCGTGCTGACCTGGCGCGAGCCACATGGCGTCACCGGTCATGTGATCCCCTGGAATTACCCGATGCAGATTTTTGGGCGCAGCGTGGGCGGCGCTTTGGCTGCGGGCAACGCCTGCGTGGTCAAGCCAGCCGAAGACGCTTGCCTGAGCTTGATCCGCGTGGCGCAGCTGGCGGCCGAGGTGGGTTTTCCGCCAGGGGCCATCAACATCGTCACCGGTTACGGCCACGAGGTGGGCGACGCGCTGGCCCGCCACCCGGGCATTGACCACATCAGCTTCACCGGCAGCCCCCGCGTGGGCACGCTCATCCAGCAAGTGGCCGCCGAGCGGCACTGCCCGGTGACGCTGGAGCTGGGCGGCAAAAGCCCGCAGATCATTTTTGACGACGCCGACCTGGACGCGGCCATTCCCGTGGTGGTCAACGCCATCGTGCAAAACTCAGGCCAGACCTGCAGCGCGGGCTCTCGCGTATTGATCCAGCAAGGCATTTACGAACCGCTCTTGAAACGCTTGGGCGAGGCGTTCAGTCGCCTGCAGGTGGGCTCGGCCGCCATGAACCTGGACTTGGGGCCCTTGATCCGCGCCAGTCAATTGGAGCGCGTGACCGGGTTTTTGGACCAGGCCAAGGCCGATGGCATTGCCACCGTGGCCCAAGGGCACATTGCGGCAGGCGTGCCCGCTGGCGGCTTTTACCAAGCCCCCACCCTGCTGCGCGACGTGCCTGTGATGCACCGCTTGGCGCAAGAAGAAGTCTTCGGTCCGGTGCTGTCGGCCATGTCCTTCACCGACGAAGACCACGCCGTCGAACTGGCCAATGCCACCGAGTTCGGCTTGGTGGCGGGCATCTGGACACGCGACGGTGGCCGCCAGTTCCGCATGGCCAAGCGTGTGCGCAGCGGTCAGGTGTTCATCAACAACTACGGCGCAGGCGGCGGTGTGGAACTGCCCTTTGGCGGCGTCAAGTCCTCGGGCTATGGCCGTGAAAAAGGCTTTGAAGCACTGCTGGGTTTCACCACCCTCAAGACGGTGGCCATTCAGCACGGCTGACGCCGCCTGTTGATCCGGCCCGATGATGTTTGCATGAACGCTTTTTTGTAGGAGCGGCGCCCCCGCCTCGATGGCGCCTCGCAGACCTCTGCCCATCGCCCCGAGGGCGGGGCTCCTACAAGGGAGAAGCACATGGCGTTTACGCGAACGCTTTTTTGTAGGAGCGGCGCCCCCGCCGCGATGGTGCCTCGCAGACCTCTGCCCATCGCCCCGAGGGCGGGGCTCCTACAAGGGAGAAGCACATGGCGTTTACGCGAACGCTTTTTTTAGACCTTTTCATC
>JAIXOX010000107.1 GCA_027486555.1 Comamonadaceae bacterium | reverse complement strand
GAACCGAATGTTGCGCGGTCTTCTGATCAGGTTTTGACAGCCCTGGTTGACGGTGCAACACCCTGAGTGTCTTCTCTATTTTTCTTCATTCACTCATATGAATCATTTAAGAGCCTGGTTGTATCGTTTATGCCTTTGCAAAAGGCTCACAATGGTTGCACTCGTCGGCATGTGCTGCACAGCAACAGCGCAGAACATTGAAAAACCTCTACAGGCAGACCCTAAAACAATCTTGCTGATGGGCGAGATCCACGACAACCCGCATGGGCACACGTTGCGAATGAATCACGTGATGGGATTGATCAGCCAAGGGCACAGACCGGTAGTGGCGATGGAGCAATTTGACCGTGAGAACCAAGCTGTTTTGGACATGGCCCTGACCCGATGCAAAGATACTGATTGTGTTCTTACCGAAGCGGGTTCAACAGGTTGGGAATGGCGTTTTTACAAACCTTTCGTGCAATTGGCGCTCGATAAAAAAATCACGCTGATCGCGGCGAATTTGTCCAATGCGGATGTGAGAAAAGTCATGACCAATGGTTTTTCGGCTGTTTTCAGCCCACAAACCATCAACACATACAAGCTCAATCAGATCCACCCGCGACTCCTTGGTGATCAAAACAAAGCCATCCAGGAAGGGCACTGCAATATGCTGCCAATCCTGGCCATTGGCCCCATGGTCCAGGGTCAGATTGCGCGAGATGTTTGGATGGCCAGCGTTGTCAACAGTGTTCAAAATCGAATGGTCCTGCTCATGGCTGGCAACGGCCATGTCAGAAAAGATGCTGGGGTATTCCAATGGCTTTCGACTGAAAAGCAGGCCCACACCCAAGTGCTCGGCTACGTCGAACGCGCAGACACAAACGACGCGAGCTGGTTTGACCAGGTTTATGTGGTTCCCGAAGTTGAACGTGAAGATCCCTGTCTGGTCTTTACACAAAAACCACCCCAAAAATAATCTTCTTCTTTGCTCATCTGAACCCATTCGTAACTCACTTTGGACATTCGCTCGCTCCTGGAGGAAAGATGCCCTGCACTCCATCAACACAAAATTCGAGGGCTGGCTGAATTTTTACAAACGACGCAAGCCGCCGTCATACCTGACCCCTATCACGGTGGGGAGCATGGGTTCGAACACGTCTTGGATTTGATCGAAGAATCCAGCGTGGGTCTTTTGAAATTTGTCATGCAAAAGGTCCAGCCATGAACCAAGCTAGCACAGCTGTCATCGAGTTGCGAGATCTGCAGCTCACCACAAACATCGGGACCTACGGCCCCAAGGACACCCAACCAGACGCACATCTGCTCGATTTGACACTCGGTATCTCGGTCAAGCAAGTTGTCATCACGCACGACGACATGTCGCAGGTGTTTGACTATGACCCGCTGATTGTGGAAATTGAACGACTCGCAGCGGACGGCCACTACGAAACACAAGAACGGCTCATCACGCGCATCGCAGCGGCCTGTGCGGCGTACCCGGCCATTCAGCGCATCGAGATTTGCCTAAGAAAGTCTCCAGTGCGTTCAGGCAGCGGATCGTTGGGGCTTCGATTGGCCTTGGATGAGGTTGCAACCGAGGCACTTCGCTCCCAGCAACCCGAAACAAGGGGCGTCAATCCATGAGGTGAATCTTCAGTGACTTGATGCGGCCCCGGATGGTCTTTTGCCCCTGAAGGGCATGCAACTTCTTTAAGCTGTGCCTTTTGAAAGAATCCACATGTTAGATTTTTACCTGCACACGGCGAGTCTTCTGGTCACGGCTTTCTTGTTCGGGGGTATGTTGTTGTTTTCGGCTGGCTTTGCAGCATTCCTATTCAAACACCTGCCGCCACAAGATGCGCGCATGCTCATTCGGAAAGCATTCCCACCGTTTTACCTGTTTGTGATGGTCACGTCAGGCTTGGTCACGCTCACATCTTGGTCAAACGACGCGTTCAGTGCCGCATGGATGGCGTTCACCATGTTGACCGCCATTGCAGCACGACAAATGCTGATGCCTGCCATCAACCGGGCCACAGATACCGGCCAGAAAAAACGCTTCCAGTACTTGCATGGCTTTTCTGTGCTTTTGACATTGGGGCACATTGTTTTGGCTGCTGTCATCTTGGTCCGGATGGCAAGTTGACTCTGCTGCTGACGTCAAAGCGGCGGAAATGGCACAAGGGTGTACCCAACGGCTGCCGTCTGCAGCTCGATCATGTTCACCGCCATTCACAAAGGCCGAGTTGGCGCGACACGAGCCCAGCGTTCAAGCGCTGCGCGATGGGCCTGAAATCTCGAAGTTCATTGAACGGCTTGCAAGGCAAACCCATAAACTTCACCCCCCCAAAAAGACGCAGCAAACACACAGCAAAGACGGAGCAGAAAGCACAAATTACTTTTGATGCTTGATGGCTTATTTTTGCCGCGCTGAACGCACTGTCCTTGACAATTGATATGCCCCAAGAAAATTCAGAGATATCTGCCGATGATTTAGCCACCCGTTTGTGGCAAGAGTTGACCCGCGCACCGCACGATCGTCACCACGAATGGCGCACGCCTATTTTGGCCACGCAGGGCATTGACGCCAGTGGTCCGCAAGCGCGAACAGTGGTCATCAGGCATGCCGATGCGGCGTCTTGGACTCTGAGCATTTACACCGACGCTCGGTCCCCAAAATGCCTGGAACTTCAATCGCAACCTTTGGCGCAATTGATTTTTTGGAGCAAGCGCCTCAATTGGCAGCTGCGTGTATCGGCTGTTGCCACTGTTGTCGTGCGAGGTGAACAAGTTGAAGCAGCGTGGGAGCGAGTGCGTCAATCTCGCGCCGCTGCTGACTATCTGAGCACCCTGCCACCGGGACACATCCAAGCGGCCGGTGAACCCGCAAGTTCAGATTCCAGTGAATCTCTGTCAGGTCACCATTTGGCTGTGTTAAGCCTCAAAGTCTCCTCAATGGACTGGTTGGCCTTGAGACAAGACGGTCATCGTCGTGCCAAGCTGAAACCTTGCGGATCGTTGGCATGGCTGGTGCCATAAAAATGAAATTCAGATACAGCCTGCTTATCGATCAAAACAATCAAACCGCGACTTCACAAAATAATCACAACGGCTGCTGCGGTCAGGCATGCGCAAATAGTCCATCCCGCGCTCTTTGTTTTTTGCAAGATTTCGGAAAGTCCACCAAGTGACAAAAACCATGGTGACAACCGCGACGTGACCAATCATGTTGTAGCCGATAAAAACCAATTCACCAACAAAAAGACCAAAAGCAAGACACCAAAAGCAGCTCAACATGATCATCGCCAAGTACTTGCTTTGGTCTGGAACGCTTTTAAGGGTGTTAAGGTCGATGTTAAGAAGCCACCCTCTGCAACCATGGTTTGCCCAATTAAACGCACCGCATGGTTTTTGGCGGGCTCAAAATTGAGATGACAAGTCTTTCATGCGAGTTCATGTCAAAGCCGCAAGGGCGCACCGTAACCCGTCAGCTCTAAAAATCCTCGTCCAATTAGCCGTTCGTCCTTCATCAGGCTGACGGCCCCTTCCCAATAGAATCCGCCCGTACTGGCGCGGGCATCCACCTCTTGAGCCATCATCAATGGGAGCAGGCGGAAAAGCTCGGCGCCAAGCACCAAGTCCATAGGAACGGGGTAGTCAATCAGTGACTTGGATCGCCAGCTGCCGCTGGCTTGCCAACGAAGCGAGTCCCAATTTTTTGTGGGTTGACCTTCACGATCCCGTGCATCGACATGGGCGTAAATGGCTTCCGATTGCTTGTTGCGAATTCGAAAAGCCATCAAAGTACCGCCGTCCAACAAATTGATGCCTACCCAATCCCAGCCCACCGCGCCTGGCATCAGCAATTGGCTGGACCACTCGTGATCAAGCCATGCTTGGCCTTGAAGTGCTTTCTTTTGCTTGCCCCATTGAACATTGGCATTTACACGCAACGGTGCTCGGCTGTAATAGTGACTGGATTGCTCAGGTTTGGGCCCTTTTTGAGAAAAGCCATCTCGTCCTCGAAGAATGACTTTTTGGTCCGTGCTGGCCCCAAAGGACAGGGAAAAATCCTTGTCTGAAAAGCGTCCCTCATAAGTTTCAGATGCGTTGCCTTGTGTTCGGCGCAAAGACCAATCTTCAATACGCAGGTCGGTGTCAGAAGCATCCGCATGCAAACTGGTTCCGTTCAAGCGACCGGCTCGGTTGGCGTGCAGGAAGACATTTTCTTGACCGATGGCCAAGGCGGCATGGGCAAAAAGCAATTGGCTTGGCGCCAAGCGGCTGGGGTTTTCTGGGGCATGTTGGGTTCGGCTGCGGAAAAAGGTCAACTGAAAACCCATGGCCGATGGACCCTTTCCCAGCCATCCTGTGAGGTACCACCACTCGGTGCGGTACTCGGGGTGTGAACCGTAATCTCTGGGAAAGTTCAAGCGACGCGGCTTGACGATGGGATAAAAAGGAGCGTCTGCAGCGGCCGCTGCAACTGCCTGGGCGGGCCAAGCTGACAGGCCTGCCACCACCATGGCGGCGGTTTGGAGGGCGAGCCGCCGATTTGCAGGGGCTTGTGTCATGTCATTCACCAATCGGCCCTCAGGCTTTCTGCCAAGCGTTTCGAATCCAGCCCTTGGCCTGCTGCCCAACGCGCCGCCAGCACGCCCAGTACCAGCAGCACTGCGCTGATTGCCAACCATTGCCCCGCATCAAAGTGCGTGTTCATGGTCCAGTGAAAAGACTCTGGGTTGACTTTGTGGATCAAGATCTGGCTCATCAAACCCCCCAAGACACTGGCCCACACCACGGCCACAGCCAAGAGCAAACCGACTTCCAAAGACACCAAGCGCAAACTGTCTTTCTGTGACAACCCCAAGTGCGCCAGCAAGCCAAACTCGCGCCGCCTCAAAAGCAACTGACCGGTGACACCCGCCGCCACCGAAAACAGCGCCACAAACAAAGCCGCAGCTTCCAGGGCGTAAGTCATGGCAAAACTGCGGTCAAAAATTTTGAGCGACAGCTGGCGCACATCGCTGGCGCTGATCCATTTGAGCTGGGTGAGTTCAGGCACCTGGCGCTGGATGTTGGCAATGACTTGCGCTGTGTCTGCACCGTTTTCTACCCAAACCGAAACGCTGGAGCGCGAACGGTCCCCCGTGATGGCTTCGTAGTCTGTGTTGGACATGATCACCGAGCCGTGTTGGCGGCCATAGTCTCGGTACAAGCCACCGACCCACACTTTGGACGGGCCTTGCGAGCCAATTGGCAAGCTGGCTTCTGCGCCCACACGCCAGCCGTACAGGTCGGCCATGGCCTCAGAGCCAAAAACCACCCGATGCGTTTGATCATCCACAGGCGGCAACTTGGACAAGCCGACCAAGGCCACCGACTGCATGGGGTCTTGCAAGTTCACAGGCTTCGCAATCAAGACCACTTCAGGACGGTCGTTGGCGATGCGCAGATTTCTTTGTCGGCTGGTTTCCACCTTTTGCACTTGAGGCACTTGGGCCACCAAGTTCTGCACCGCCGGGTCAAACCCCGGCTGATCGACCATCGACTGGCTGCTGGTGTAAAGGTCAGCAGGCAACACCAAACCCAACCAATCCGACACCGAGGTTCTGAAACTGCTGACCATGACCATCATGGCCACGGTCAATGAAAACGCCGCCACTGTGCCCGCAATCAAAGGCGTGGCCGCTGAGGGCGCTTGCGCCAGACGCCAAACGGCCAAACGCACCACAGCCGGGACGCGCAAAGGCGCCACAACGCGCGACAAGCCACCCCAGAGCTTGGACAGAATCCACGGCACCGCCAAAAGCCCGGCGCACAGCAGAGCCGCAATCGCCCCGTAAGCGGCCCAAGGCAACTCGTCCAGTGTGGGCAACATGAGCAACACCACGGCCAGCGCAGCGCTCAGCAGACTCCATTTCAAAGTGGGCAAGCTCAGCACCAGGGTTTCGGCTTGGCCCGCACGCAACAAAGCCATGGGCCGACGCCAATTGATTTGCGACAAAGGCAGCCACGCAGACGCCAAGCCCATCAGCACCGCGGCCATTGCAAAAACAAACAGCGCCCCCCAGTCAATGACCATGGCGGCAGGCGCACCCGAAAAGTAATTGCCGCCCAAGTCACCGCCCACGATGCGCATCAATACGGCTGCCAACAACAAGCCCATGCCCACACCCAACACGCCGCCCAATGCGCCAATCAGCCCGCCTTGCGCCCAAACAAAGCGCCGCAGCCAAGACTCGCTGGCCCCCAGCACACCCAACAAAGCCAGCTCAGAGCGCTGGCGAACAATGGACAAATGCACCGCTGTGGACACCAAAAAGCCGCCCGTGAGCAAGGCCACCATGGCCAGCACTGTCAGGTTCACTCGGTAGGCCCGCGACAGCAGCGACATGCGCCGGTCGCGGTCTGGTGTGGCCACCAATTGCAGGGGTTCGGACTGCGCTTTCAAGGCATCACTGAGCCCTTGTGTGCTTTGCCAGTCTTCGAGACGCAGGTCCAGCCTAGACACCACACCCAGGCGCTTGAATGCCCATTGCGCGCTGCCAATGTCCATCACACCAATCACTTGACTTGCAGCGCCTGGCACTTCACCCGCCACTTGCAAAGACACCGAATCGAGACCGTGCCGCAGGGAGATGCTGTCGCCCACTTGGACCTTCAAAGCGTCCAAAGCTGCACGCGACAAAAACAGTGCCTTGGCATTGAAAAAATCACCTGTATCGCCCTCTGAAGATGTCGACAAAGAGGGCAGCAAAGACGGCGACACCACGGCGGCTTTGAAAATATCCAGGCCCAGCACCGTCAGTTGATCGGTACGCACCACCAGCACAGGGCTCACGGTTTGGATGCCCAAAGCCGCCCGACGGAGGTCCCAATCCTCGATTTGCCGGTCGTCCATCTCGCCCAAAGGCGCGACCAACTGGGCCGAGGCTTGGCCATTGACCGTGTCCAAGGCTTGGCCAAACGAAGCCAGTGCCGAATGGTTCACGGTGTGGATGGCCACCGCCAGCATCACACCGATGGCGACCATCACCAGCGCGACCAACCAGCGCGTCCAGGCTTGGATGGAGGCGCCTTTCAACAGCCACAAGAAAAGGACCTGCTGGCCCGTCAAGCTCAACACACCAAACCCTTTTTGGTCAGGCGCAGCGTTCTGCCCATGGCCCTGGCCGCCTCGTCAGAATGGGTGACCATGACCAGACTGGTCTGGCGCTCTGTGCACAAGCCAATCAGCAGGGCCAGGGTCTTGGCGGCGGTGTCGGTGTCCAGATTGCCGGTGGGCTCGTCGGCAAACACCACTTTGGGCCGATGCACCAGCGCACGCGCCAGCGCCACGCGTTGCTGTTCACCACCCGACAAACTCTTGGGCTTGGCGTCTAGCCGTGTGGCCAAGCCCAAGTCGCCCAACAATTCCCGCGCCGACTGGGCGGCGTCTTGGCCAGACGCTCCACCCAACAAACAAGGCACCATGACGTTTTGAAGCGCCGACAAATGCGGCAGCAAGTGAAACGCCTGAAATACAAAACCCATGTCGGCTTGACGACAAGCGCGCCGCTGCTCAGCCGACCATGCAGCGGTGGCCTCGCCAGACCAACGCACCTCTCCATGTGTCGGGACCTCGAGCCCAGCCATGATGTTGAGCAATGTGGACTTGCCACAACCCGATGTGCCTTGAATGGCCACATGCTCACCCAAGGCCAAGTCAAACGACAGACCTTCAAATAGCCATTCGCCCTGCTGGTGAGCGTGTCCCACTGAAATTAAACTTAAATGAGGCATGAATCAGAGAGGATGTGTTGGAGGAGGTGTGGCAGCGCCATTGTGTCGTTCATTGTGGTCAGCGACACCCAGCATGGCCCAATGGGCCTGACCGTCAGCACACTTTATGGGTTTAGGTAGGATTTGGTCGCAACCCTCCGCCCATGGCTCTATTGAATGAAACCCCCAGACACCGAGTTCCCTGTTCTTGCCTTTGTCGACATCGAAACCACCGGCGGCAATGCCGATCGTGACCGGATCACTGAAATCGGCATCAAGACACTGGCCAACGGCCATGAAAGTGCTTGGGAATGCTTGCTCGATCCCCAGACTTTCATTCCTCAAAACATCCAGAGACTGACGGGCATCACGCCTGACATGGTGGCGGGTCGCCCGCCATTTGACGAGCTCGCGCTGCAAATCAAAAAAGAGCTGGAAGGCAAGATTTTTGTCGCGCACAACGCACGCTTTGACTACGGCTTCATCAAAGCCTCGTTCAAACGATTGGGGATGGATTTTCGGCCCAAGGTGCTGTGCACCGTCAAGCTGTCGCGACTGCTTTTTCCGCAACAGGCCCGGCACAACTTGGACACCATCGTGGCCGTACACGGACTCAAGGTCAGCGCAAGGCACAGAGCCCTGGGCGACGCCGATTTGCTGGTCCAGTTTTGGCGTGTGTGTGAAAAAACTTTCGGTCCAGCGCGTCTGCTGGAGGCGGTCAATGAGTTGCTCGGCAGTGTGAGCTTGCCGCCCAACATCAACCCATCTGTCATCGATGGGATACCTGACACACCGGGTTGTTATATTTTTTATGGCGAACACCACGCCCCTTTGTACATCGGCAAAAGCATTTCCATGCGCAGCCGTGTGATGAGCCATTTCCAAAGCGCGCTGACTGTACGCAAAGAAATGAAACTGTCCCAACAGGTGCACCACATCGAGTGGATCGAGACAAGCGGCGAATTGAGTGCTTTGATTTTGGAGGCCAAGCTCATCAAGGAACGCATGCCCAGCACGAACATCAAGCTTCGGCGCTCCAAAGACCTGTGCGCATGGCAATTGAGCCCAGAACCCTCGGGCCTTCAACGCCCCACACTCATCACGCACAAACATTTGCAACCTGGCTTTCAAGACCATTTGTACGGGCTTTTCAGCAACAAGAAAGAAGCGCTGGCTTACTTGGCTGCCGTCGCCAAAAAATACCAACTGTGTGAGGCCTTGCTGGGCTTGGAAAAAGTGGACGAGGGCAAACCTTGTTTTGGCTACCAAGTCAAACAATGCCACGGCGCATGCATTGGCAAAGTGTCTTTGGCGGTACACAACCTCAAGTTGCAAACAGCGCTCCAGCTTTACAAGGTCCCGGTTTGGCCATTTACTGGTGCGGTGGCCATCAAAGATGGGCACAGCATGCTGGTGATCAACAAATGGTGTTACTTGGGCACCGCCAAAGACCACGATGAGCTGGACAACCTTGCCCAGTCCCAAGAGATGGACTTTGATCTCGACATTTACAAGATCGTCAAAAAGGTTCTAACGGGTGCTCATCAAACAAATGTTGTGAAGCTTTACAGCAAACAAGAAGCGGCGGCTTCGCATGACGAAATCGACTGACCATCATCAATATGTCAAAACCTGTTCGATCCCGCATCAAAGCTTGCACAACTTGCAACGCAGTGAGCTCAACCCTGTACCGTGTTCTGCAAGACGAGACAGCGCTGCAAGGGGCCGTGAAGGTGGGGTTGCTGGCCATTGCAGCAGATTTGGCTTTTGATCGACTCACACGCGCACTTCAAGCCAATGGCAATTCAAAGGCCAGCGATCAGCCGTGATCATTGATTTTTGAGCTATCGCAGATGGGTGCCCAGACAGGGCAATTCCATCAGGAAAGATCGGCGCTGTGGCCCTTGATGTAGGTCTCTAAAAATCCAATTTGCTGACCCATTTGGCGAATGCTGTCTTTGACGACATCACCAATTGAAATCACACCAACGACCCGCCCAGCTTCAACAACCGGTAAATGGCGAAAGTTGCGAGTTGCCATCAAGCCAGTGCAGGCCTCAATGGGATCCTGAAGTCTGACCGAGAGCGGATCGGGCGTCATGACTTCTTTGACCATGACTTGTTTGGCGTCAAGACCTGGCAGCAGCACCTTGATGGCGCAATCGCCCTGCGTAAGGATACCCACCAACTTGTCTTCGTTGATAACCAGGACCGCCCTCACACGGTTATCGCGCATGAGTTGCAAAGCGACAAGCACTTTGTCATCGGGTTTGGCGCTGATGACAACCACGGGTTGGGGCTTTTGCTCCAAGCATGTTTTTACGGTGCTCATAAAAATTCCTGTTGCGAATATTTTGGACTTGTAACTATGTTGGCACTAGGCTGAAATTTTGACCATGTCAGTGTCGTCGTCCCAAGGGACTGAATTTAATCACGGTCATGCAAATGGCTGATCACCCAACATGCAATAGCAATCAACAAAATAGAGCCGCTCTCATATAAAAGAATGGAGGGGTCTCCGTCCTTCCCTTGAAGAATGATCAAACGACTCAATGCCGTCATGGCAATAATCAAAGGTATGGTGATTGGAATCCTGTGACTGCTGTAAAAGGCCCCGAGCATGCCCAAAACTTCTGCATAAATGAACATCAACAGCAGGTCTTTCAACTCCACCCTGCGCTGCTCAATCAGAACCATGATTTCTTGAACCATCGCTCCGACTGTAAAAAGGGCAATGATCACCAAGAAACACTTTTCAGTCACATCAATAATGCGTTTTATCGTCACTGAACTCTCCTTCCTTCATGGGGTAGTTTCCATGTTAGACGTATTTCGCTGCGAAGTGCAAGTGAAACATGGCGGATTCAAATGCTCAAGCACTGTGCGCTAGCCCACGGCCGCAGAACGCCGACAGTTATGGTGTGGTGAGCTTCACTCTCAAAGAGTGGCGGCCGATCAAATCGGTTCGCTTGCGCACAGACCATTGCTTGTTTAAACGCTAACCTGAAAGAGTGCGATTTTCATCGCATGTCGACATAAGGTCGATCAACTATCAAGGGGCATATCATGAGCATCAACAAAGATCAAGTCGAAGGACGTACCAACGAGGTGATTGGCAAAGTCAAAGAGACAGTGGGCGAAGTCGTGGGCAATAAAGAACTTGAAATAAAGGGTGCGATACAGAAAAATATCGGCATTGTTCAATCCAAGGTCGGCGATGTAAAGTCGGCTATCAGCAAAAAACTATAGTTTTAAAAGACGATTTTTTCGTGTCTAAGCAGGGCAGCTGACTTGGGTGAATTCAACTTAAGAAACTTGCCAATGCTTAACTCCTGCGGGTCAGTTCAAACCCGGAGCGACTCACATGTTGATGTGCCACGGTTGCCTTGCGCACAATATCTGCGCAAGGCAATGCGCTGTTGAAGCAGGCACCTGTGCGGCACTCCAAAAAATATTGACAACGCATTCATTGATGGGCTTGCAGGGCAAAGCAGTTGGACTTCAATCAACACAAACGCAGTTTTTTTAAACTGCTCACACCGATGGCTGTGTCAACACTGTGGCAAAGCACACTGGCCCATCAAAGCCTTAGGAGGCACCTGCAAAGACTGTAATTTTCCCTTGCAGGGTTTTCCTGATTTATCTCACTGGGTGTTTCAACCGTGGTAATGAACCAAGGTCTTGCAAGAGCTGAGTTCTTCGAGCGCCAACAAACCCTTTTCACGTCCGTGTCCACTGCGTTTTGTTCCGCCAAATGGCAACTCCACACCACCGCCTGCACCGTAGCAGTTCATGAACACTTGACCGGCTTGAACAGCCTTGGCCACGCGTTGTAATCGGCCAGCATTCTCCGTCCAGACAGCTGCCAGCAAACCGTAATCGGTGCCATTCGCTAGTGCTATGGCATCTGCCTCATCATCAAACGGCATAGCGCTCAATACTGGACCAAAGACTTCCTCACAAGCCAGAGCATGGTTACGTGGAACAGGCCCAAACAAAGTGGGCTTGACAAAGTAGCCCGAAACGCTAAGGCCAGGGGCCAGAGTGCCTTCCGCCAAAACAGGCACACCACTGTCTCGTGCTTGGTCGATGTAGCGGTTAACGCGTGCAAATTGCGCAGGATTCATGACCGGGCCACAGTCGAGGTCCATCTCGGGTGTGCCAACTTTTACTTTGGCAAAGGCCTCTGCTACTTTGGTGACGAAGCTGTCAAAAATTGTGCGTTGCACCAAAAGGCGACTGCCCGCCGTACACGTTTGACCCGCATTTTGAACAATGGCCCGAACGATGATGGGTACAGCACGTTCGACGTCAACATCGTCGAACACAATTTGCGGCGACTTGCCCCCCAGCTCCAGAACGCACTTGACTGCGTGCTTAGCGGCCGCTTGTTGTACCAAGGTGCCCACTTCGTTCGAACCAGTGAACGAAATGAAATTGATGCCAGGGTGAGCAGCCAGCGCCGCACCAGCTTCTTCACCCAAGCCGGTCACCACATTCAAGACACCCGGTGGCAAACCAGCTTCTAAGGCCAACTCAGCCACTCGCAAAGCGGACAAACTGGTGTCCTCAGCAGGCTTGAGCACGGTGGCATTGCCCACTGCCAATGCGGGGGCTACAGTGCGGCCCAACATTTGAGCAGGGTAGTTCCAAGGAATAATGTGCGCTGTCACGCCCAAAGGTTCGCGTATCAGGCTGACCTGATGCCCGCTGACGAAGGGGATAACTTCTCCGTGAATCTTGTCGGCTGCTGTACCGTAGAACTCAAAATAACGAGCCAACACCTTGATGTCATTTCGGGCAGTGGTGATGGGTTTGCCTGTATCGCACGCTTCAAGTTGGGCCAACTCTTCCTCGTGGTCCAAAACCTTTTGAGAAATCTTGACCAGAATGCGGCCCTTGTCGGTCAGGGTCATGGCACCCCATGGTCCCGACAATGCAGCCCGTGCGGCCTTGACAGCGAGGTCAATTTCATGGGCCCCACCGCGAGAAATTGAATCAAATACTTGACCATCGCTGGGGTTAGTCACTGGCAGACCACGGCCGTCTTGTGCATGGATCCACTGATCGCCGATCAACATTTTGTGCATGAAATTCCTACAGGTTGAGTGAATTGGGTGGACTTTAAGTAAGTTCGACACATTTGTGAATTGGAAAGTGGGCAACGACGTGTTGCACGTATTGCAAGCCAAATTTGAGAGGTCACTATAAAATCTTTTTCATGTTGCCCGATTTGGACTCTCTGGCGCTTTTTGTCAAAGCGGCCGAAATGCGCAACCTCACGCGTGCTGCGGAGGCCAGTCACATCACTGTGCCTGCCGCCAGCAGGCGATTGTCATTGCTAGAGCATCAATTCAAATCACAATTGTTCGAACGTCACTCGCGCGGTTTGCAGCTCACACCCGCTGGTGAACATCTGCTGAAACACTCTCGTGAAGTGATTGCTGCCGTGCAACTCATGCGCGCAGAGATGACCAACTATTCGATGGGTCGCAACTCTGTGCTGAGAGTTTTGGGTAACACCTCTGCCATGGCGCAATTTCTGCCATCCGATGTGGCCAGCTTTCAAGCCTTTAACAACAAAGTGCGCATCATGTTGGAAGAGTCTTGGAGTGAAGAGGTTGTAAGGCGAGTTAGAACTGGTGAAGCTGATTTGGGTGTAATTGTGGAAGGCTGCAATGTCCAAGGTTTATGGGTGCAGCCTTATCGCAACGATCAACTCGCCGCAGTGCTCAAACATGATGATGTCTTGAATACCGACAAAGTTGCATTCAGTGAGTTGTTAGAGCGTGACCTGATCGGTCTTGAGGCTGGTAGCAGTTTGACGCGCTTGTTGACGAATCAAGCAGCGCAATACATGCACCCTATGGCACTGCGTGTGCAAGTTAGAAGTTTTGAAGCAGTATGCCGTGCCGTTCAGGCCGAATTGGGCATTGGCATCTTGCCCATGGCTGCTGCCCACAGTTTTGCGCCTGCTATGAAGCTCAAAGTGATTCCACTGTCAGATAACTGGGCATTGCGCAAAATGATGATCTGCGTTCGAAGTCATCCGGCGTCTCAAACGCCCTTAGGACAACTGGCTGCTCACTTACAAGCAGTTGTCTCAGATGAAGATGCGGCGATGCTTTGATTTCAATGTTTAAACAATGCGCGGCATTGTGTCCGCAAACGACGGACGCTGTCGCATGGCTTCTGCCAAGCCTTTGAGTGCAGGCGTTTGAGGCAACCAACCTTGATCAGCGTAGCGCAGTTGCTGATAGTCATACAAGACCACCGCACAGATGATGTCTAAGGTGGGCGAGACATCGAAGGGGTAATTGCCATTAAAACTGCTGGCATATTCTTCCAAACGCTGCTGCGTTTCAACCATGGTGCGGCGACGACGCAAGCCTATTGGCGTTTCATCAAACAATGCAGGAGAAGTCACTTTGCGTGTAATGATGGTGGCGACCGATGCGTCTATGCCACCAATGGCAATACCAGCTCTTGAAAGAACGCCGGCAGCAGTTGAAGATGTCCCCAAAAGATTAGGCCACTTGGGCGCGGGGTAGGTGGCTTCTAGCCATTGCACAATCAAAATGCTCTCAGTCAGCGGTGTGCCGTCGTCTAAAACGAGACTGGGCACACGCGTTGCTGCATTGGCTTGGCGCAGTCGTGGGTCGTCCGCCCATGGATCGACGATGGTTGGCTCGATGTTCAAGCCTTTTTCAATCATCGCTACGCGTGCAATGCGAACAAAAGGTGATGTTGTGTTGGCCAGAAGTTGCATCACTGATCCCCGGATTAATCAGGCCATCGTACCGAGCTGTTTTTGCATGCTCAAGTTGTCCAGCAAAGCCCAGTGGCCGACCAGCACGCCGTTTTCCACTTGGAACAAGTCCATCACATCAATGTCAATTTTGCGCTGTGTGGCAGGCAAATCGCCAAAGGGACCTGTGTGTGTCGCTTGCACTTTCAATCGCACCAAAACCTTGTCGCCTTCGGCCACAAAATCAAAGAAGGGCAACTTCATATCGGGAAATGCAGGCAACAGTACATCGTGAAGTTGTGCCACGCCTTCTGGACCCTTTACCTGGAAGGGTAAGCCGGGATCATTGCGAATGAAGTCAGGTGCTATGTGCTTGGCCATCCAAGCGGTGTCGCGTGCCAGAAATGCCTGAAAGTAATCGCGGCAAGTTTGTTTGTTTTGTTCTTGAATAGACATAAGGTCTCCTGAATATGAACTTGGTTGGGTTGAAGTTAAACAGCGACGAGGGTATAGCCCAGTCGGGGAAAATGCACATGTAAATCGCCAGCCGCATCATCACTGCGGTGAATCACGATGTTGAAAGCGTCAGCGGCCACCAAGTGACCTTGTACGGGAACTCGAGCGTTGTCTTCTGGCGTAACAGTCACTTTGCTGCCCACGGCAATGCCCTCCGGAGTGGCAGATGTCTTGATGTGTGTCACAGGCTGAGGCTGGGAGTTCTTTGCCACCTCAAATGCCTCTTCAGGTGTCATGGCGGTACATGTACCATGACCCAAAGCCGCAATTTGCTCGTACCAAGTCAAGATGGGGCCAAGGTTCAACAATGCGTCCACTTCAGGTGGGCAATTTTTCCGCAGTAAAAAAATGGTTTGCCAACAGGCCAGATCGGCAGCACTCAGTTGATCGCCCAACACGTACTGATGTGTGGTGACGGCTTGAGTTAACCAAGCAATTTGTCCACGAACAAATTGAAGGTGCTCTTCGAATTGCGGAGCCATTGAAGCCTTGGAAATGTCGATACCCAAATAACCTTCTTTGCGATCCTTGATGAACTCGGGTGGAATGTGCTCACCGATGTAGTGAACCAGCACCCCAATGGTGGGCACCCACATTTGACGTTCCCAGGCAAAGCCCAAGCCGCGTGCCAGCCCTTCAGTACCATGAGGGAAAAGACTGGGTGAGGGTTTCATGCGCTCTAGAGCATTCAAGATGGCATGGGTATCGCAATAAATGTCCGCGCCTATTTGAAGCACAGGTGCGCGACGGTAGCCACCGGTCAGTGGTGTTAGCAAAGGTCGGGGGGGCAGACCAGGAATGTCGACTGATTTCCAGGTCAGTTGCTTGAAGCCTAATGCGGTACGAATTTTTTCAGAGAATGTTGAGAACTCGTAGTGATGAAGAATGGGAGTCGTCATAAAAATCACTTTCTTGGTAAGGGTCAGTACATGATGTGACCGCCGTCGACAACAACGGTTTGGCCAGAAACGAAGGAAGACAAATCAGACAACAAATACATGGCCGTTCCCACCAAGTCATTGGGACGCTGCTCACGCGAAATGGCTCGCGCTTTTAAAAAACTTTGTTGCCATTCAATAGGACGGTCTTTGGTGGCGTCAGTTATCACAAAGCCAGGTGCGATGACGTTGACACGAACGCCTGCACTTCCACACTCTTTGGCCAAACCTTTGGTCATTGATAACACCGCGCCTTTGGTGGCTACGTAGTGCAAATAACCAGGTTGACCGGCGACGGCCACTACAGAAGAAATATTCACAATGGACCCCGAATTTTGCGAGCGCATGGCGGGCATCACCGCTTTGCAGCATTGCCATACACCCCGCACATTGACTTGGAAAATGCGTTCCCAAATGGCAGGGTCAATTTCTTCGAAGGGCGTCAGCTTGACTTCCCGAAAATAAGCCGCGTTGTTGATCAAGCCATCAATTCGCCCAAAGGCTTTCAATGCAGCGTCGGCCATGCCTGTTAGTGACTCTTGGTTGGACACGTCCACTTGAATACCAATGGCACTTCCACCCAATTTTTTGATGCCCTCAACTGTTTCTTCTGAAGAGTTCATGTCAGCCACAACGACATGAGCGCCTTGTGCTGCGCAGCCCATCGCAAAGGCTTGACCAATGCCTGTGGCACCACCAGTGACGATGACGGTCTTTTGTTCAAGCAAATTTTGAGTGCTCATCTGATTTTCTCCGTTGAATTAAAAAATGTTTGATACATGCCTCCTATCCTTGAATGACCGCTACGTAATGTGACGACAAGTTTTGGTTGTGACAATTTCAATATCATTTACGCTGTGTTGCAACTCAAGCAACATCTGTGTTGCACCCCTGGCAATACAGAATTCGAATATTTTTAATTCCCCATGCCCGTCGTGTTACTCACAATAGCGTTCCATCACGGAATAGCTTTATGAACCACAACTCATCGACTGCGACATCAGTGGCATCGACACCTCGACCCTTAGAGGGCATCTTGGTCGTCGCTCTTGAGCAAGCCGTTGCAGCGCCCTATTGCACCAGTCGTTTGGCTGATGCGGGCGCACGAGTCATCAAAATTGAGCGTCCCGAGGGTGACTTTGCCAGAGGATATGACCAAACAGTGAATGGCGAGTCGTCTTACTGGATATGGATAAACCGTGGCAAAGAGTCGGTTGCTTTGAATTTAAAAGACAAAGCCGACATGGTGGTTTTGAGGGCCATGTTGTCCAAGGCGGATGTTCTGATTCAAAACTTGGCACCAGGCGCAACTGAACGCTTGGGCATTGGCTCCGAGCAGCTGCGCAAAGATCATCCTCGATTGGTCACTTGTGACATCAGTGGTTATGGTGACGAAGGCAAGTTCTTTGGCATGAAAGCCTATGACTTGTTGGTGCAAGCTGAGAGCGGTTTGGTGGCCGTGAGTGGCGCGCCAGGCGAGTGGGGGCGCATTGGTGTATCTGTGTGCGATATCAATGCGGGTCTTAATGCCCTGATTGGGATTCAACAAGCCTTGCTGTTGCGTGAAAAAACAGGGCAGGGTTCTGGCATCAAAGTGTCGTTGTTTGGCTCTGCCGCTGAACTGATGAGTGTTCCTTATTTACAAGCACGTTATGGTGGCAAAGCACCAGAGCGTGTCGGGTTGAAGCATCCTTCGATTGCACCCTATGGCGGTTTTACTTGTGCAGACGGTCGCGACATTGTGATCTCCATCCAGAACGAACGCGAATGGGCAGATTTTTGCACCATCGTTTTGCGTCGCCCCGATTTGTTGGCCGACGAACGCTGCCAAAACAACGCATCGCGTGTAAAAAATAGGATTTTTGTGGATGGTACGGTTGCCGATATTTTTGACAAAATTCCCAGTGGCGAAATGATAGACCGCTTGACAGAAGCCCAAACAGCATTTGGTCAAATTAACTCTGTATACGATTTGATTGCTCATCCCCAATTGCTGACCAAGCGAATGAAAGTTCAAGGCAAAGATGTGGAAGTACCAGTGACGCCTTGGATGGGGCCTTGGGATTTAGAGAGCTTTGCACAAGCCCCCCAGTTGAACGAACATGGAAACAAGTTGAGAAAAGAATTTATGGGCTGAAAGTCTTTGATCCACTTTTTTCGACAAATACCGCCAGAAAGCCGCAAGACGCCCGGCCAGCTCATTCGACCCTTTTGAAATTGCGCTCTATGGACTGATTGGCCTTCGTTTGTGTACTTGACTTCTGAATCAACCCTGTGTTGAGCTCCTGTTTTGATTCAATCTCAAACAAAGAATAATCCCAAGGTTTGACCAAGGAACTGCCCCCGCTCAGATCTGCATGTCCAACATCAGCACATTTTTCAAGGAATTGATCATGAAGTTATCCCGTGTTTTGCTGCCCGTTCTGCTGACCAGCTGGCTGACTGTGGCCTGCGCATCCACAACCGCCACTGCCACCAACACGGCCAGCCCTAACGCCGCCACAACGGCCTATGAGCCGGTGCGCGGCCAAGCCGGCAAAGATGTGATCTGGATCCCCACACCGGAAGGTCTGATCGACAAAATGCTTACTGTAGCCAAGGTCAGCGATCAAGACAGATTGTTTGATTTGGGAGCAGGCGACGGCATCATCGCCATCACTGCGGCACGCAAATACGGTGCCCAATCGGTGGGCATTGAGTACAACCCTGACATGGCCCAATTTGCCCGGCGCAAAGTGACCGAAGCGGGCATGACCGACAAAGTGAAAATCATCACAGGGGACATCTTCCAAGAAGACTTCAGTGCGGCGACAGTTGTTACCCTCTATCTGATGCCTCATCTGAACTTGAAGCTTCGCCCCATCTTGCTCAAGATGAAGCCAGGTACTCGGGTGGTCTCGCATGCCTTCAACATGGGCGACTGGGAGCCCGACGAAACCATGTCGTATCAAAACTCACAAGGCTACTTTTGGGTGGTCCCTGCACAAGTTGAAGGCGATTGGCTGATGACCGGGCTGGAGGGCGGGTCCATGCGCATGAGCATGAGTCAATCCTTTCAAAATATTGGTGGGATTCTCACCCGTGGCGGTCAAAACCACGCCATCTTGGGTGCCAAATTGCGTGGCGATGAAGTCAAATTCCAATTCATCACCCAGGACCGCAAGGTACACGCATTCTCTGGCCGTGTAGAGGGTCGCCGCATCAAGGGCACTGTGGTCTCTGATTACATGCACACACCCGTCGAAATCATCCGACCCTGAAACACATTCGGGTTTAAACACCCAGTTGGACGACCCACATGAATGCCAATAGCGCCTCGCCTGCCAAGATGCTCCGTTTGCTGCACCCCTTTTCAGCTGTAGCGCTGATTGTGGGCATCGTGATTGGGGCCGGGATTTTCAAAACCCCCTCACTGGTTGCCGGGATCAGCGGAGATGCAGGCTGGGCGCTGGTTTTGTGGATGGCTGGCGCCCTGCTCTCCATCGTGGGTGCGCTTTGCTATGCGGAGCTTTGTACGACCTACCCCCATGCCGGGGGTGACTACCATTTCTTACACAGGGCTTTTGGGCGCAACATTTCTTTCATTTATGGTTGGTCACGCGCGACGATCATCAACACCGGCTCCATTGCCTTGCTGGCCTTTGTTTTTGGCGATTACATGAGCACACTGGTGAACCTGGGCGCCTACTCCAGTGCCATCTGGGCACTGCTCGCTGTGCTTGTCTTGACAGTGGTCAACCTTGCTGGAATACACGCCTCATCGCGCATGCAAACCTGGTTGACTTTGACCGAAATTGCGGGCTTGCTGGCCGTTGTCGCGGCAGGATTTTGGGTCGATGCCCCGGCCTCTGGCACCATCCAATGGTTTGCTCAAGCGCCTGCACCAGCACAATGGGGACTGTGTCTGGTCTTTGTCTTGCTGACTTTCGGTGGCTGGAGCGAAGCGGCCTACATCTCGGCTGAATTGAAGGGCGGACCTCGCAGCATGGTCCGGGTCATCTTGGCCAGCATGCTCACTTTGACGGTCATTTACCTGCTGGTCAACACGGCTTTGCTGTTGGGTCTGGGCTTGAATGGTTTGAGCCAAAGCAAAACCGCTGCAGGCGATTTGCTGGGTCTGGCCTTTGGTCCTTGGGCGCAAAAAGCACTGGGCTTGTTTGTGGCCATTGCCGCATTGACAAGCATCAACGCCACCATGTTTGTCGGCGCTCGCACCAACTTTGCTGTTGGAAGCGACTGGAAAGCCCTGCGCAAATTGGGGCAATGGCAACTGGACATTGGCAGCCCCAAACAGGCATTAACCCTGCAGGCCCTGATCAGCATGGGCCTGATTGCACTGGGAACCCAAGAAGCTGACGGCTTTTCTGCCATGGTCGAATTCACCGCCCCCGTCTTCTGGGGCTTCTTGTTTCTGGTCGGAATGGCTCTGCTGTGGTTGCGTCACACCGATCGGCACACCATTCGCCCCTTCAAGGTACCACTTTACCCAGTGCTCCCATTGATATTTTGTGCCGCCTGCGCATGGCTGACCTATTCAAGCGTGACCTATGCCATCTCGCAAAAAGCCATTCACGTTTCATTGTGGCTGATTGCCAGCGGCATTTTTGCCCTGCTGATTTTGCGTGCGCGGGAAAGAACACTCGAGCAACTGACCCAGCAAATTTGATGTCATCACAGTGATGGTAGCGTCAACATTTCAGGGTGCGTTGATGTTCCGAAATCCATAAAAAGAAAACTTAAAATCGATGAGAAGTGGTTAACCCGAACCCTACAACTTTGAATAAAAAACACTTAGGGAAACTCTGCATAAGTCCGCGTTCAGTGTGCTTGACGTAAGGCCCGTCCGAGAAAATTCAGTCCATGAAACAAGACAGCCTGAACGTCCATAAAACACGCGAGAACGTGTCCCTGGAGCAGATGGCACAAGTCGTCCCTTGGGCAACGCTGGTTCAACTCATTGCCCCTTATTACCCCGAAGGCAAGACTGGCAGACCACCGTTTTCGCTGCAAACCATGCTGTATTGACGCCGATCCAATAATGACCTGATGGTCACTTTTCGGCCGGTGCCAACACGAAATGAGAAGAAAGCGGCGACGAATTCAACGCTCATTTCACCAAGTGAACGTTCACGCATTTACTCGCGTTTTGGCGGGAGTTATGCAGACCATCCTTAGCAATTGCTTTGCGCTCTTTGTCTTCATTGAGATCAGCTTTGCCCATTTAAGTTATCAGCAAAAACCCTGTTGAGGATTGACATTGGATGCTAAATGACGAACAATGAAAGCGCTTTCATACTGGAGGATGTTCATGAAAAAAATAGCAATTTTTTGGGTTGGCGTTATGTCCATAAGCATGGCTTTAGCCCAAAAAACAAGCATCACCGTCGCAGCATTTCCAGCAGTAGATGAAATCGTCAAAGCAGCACTCCATGATTGGCAAAAGAAAAACCCCAATGTGGAGGTGAAGGTGATCAGTCGCGAGTACGCAGACCATCACACAGCGATGACAACAACGCTGGCAACTTCTACTGGACTGCCCGATGTCATGACAATCGAATACGGCTATTTGGGACGGTTTGCACAAAGCGGAGGGCTTGAGGATCTTGACAAGGTGCCCTACCAAATGGGGCAACATGCGTCGAAATTGGTTTCTTATGCAATGGCACAAGGGCGAACTGTCAACCATGGACAAGTGGCTATACCAACTGACATTGGCCCAGGGGCTATGTTTTATAGGCACGACTTGCTCACCAAATCCAGGGTCAAAGAAGCCGATCTGACAGCGTCTTGGGAAAGCTTCATCCAAAGCGGCCAAAAAATCAAGAAAGAAAGCGGTGCCTATTTGGTGGCGCATGCACGTGATGTGAAAGACATCGTGATCAGAACGGGCATCCCAGCAGGGCACGGGGTTTACTTTGACGATCAAGGCAAATCTGTCATTGACACTTCACCGCGATTCAAGCGAGCCTTTGAGGTCGCTCAGCAAATCAGAGCACAAGGACTGGACGCGAAAATCAATACCTGGTCGAACGAATGGGGTGAATCACTGAAACGCGGCACAGTGTCCGTTCAGATGATGGGGGCGTGGTTAGGTGGGCACCTGCAAAACTGGCTGGCCCCCAACACCAATGGGCTTTGGCGGTCAACGGTCTTGCCAGAACGTGTTGCGACATCGTGGGGTGGAACTTTCTATTCAATCCCGAAAAAAGCGGTAAACAAGGAGTTGGCTTGGGATCTGATTCAACACTTGACCTTGAATTCCAAGCAACAACAAATGGCTTTTGAAAAATTCAACGCATTCCCTGCATTGATCGATGCGCAAAACGGTGAATTCTTCAATCAACCCGTGGCTTTTTTGGGCGGGCAAAAAGCCCGAACTGAATGGAGAAACACCGCGTCTCAAATCAAGCCAACCATGGTCTTTAAAAACGACAGCTTGGCTGAAGAAATAGTCAATGCCGAATTGGATTTGGTATTGACCAAAAACAAGCCCATAGACCAAGCGCTCAAAGACGCACACCGCTTGGTGCAAAGACGAGCGAGTCGTTGATGAAACCCGTGCTGACACCCGCGTTGGCACCCTATGTGCTGATTAGCCCATTTTTGTTACTGTTTTTGGTATTCGGATTGTTTCCCATTGTTTTTTCCTTCGTGCTGATGTTTCACATGTGGGATCCGGTGCAGGGACTCGGATCAATGAAATATGTGGGTCTGGAAAATTTGGTGTTTGCCATCGAGGACCCTTTGGTGTGGACCTCCTTGGGCAACACCTTGTGGATGGCTCTTGCATCGGGAATGCCGCAACACCTTGTCGCCATTCCCTTGGCTTATTTGATCAATGAAAAAATGGGGCGCTGGCGCAATGCCGCGATGGGCGCGTATTTCCTGCCCTACATCACATCGACGGTGGCGATCGCCATCATGTTCAGCACCTTGTTTTCAACCGACTACGGCATGGTCAATGCCGCCTTGGCCGAAATGGCGAAATGGCCATGGCTGAGCGCCGTCATGCCCGAGCAAAACATCGATTGGCTGGGCAGTCCAGAAGCCGTCAAACCCGTCGTCTCCGCCGTGGTGTTCTGGCGCTATTTGGGTTTCAACGTCATCTTGTATGTGGCTGCCATGCAAAGTATTCCACGCGATTTGTATGAAGCAGCCCGCATGGATGGGGCTAAAAACTGGCAACAATTTTTCTACATCACCCTGCCCCAGCTCAAGCCGATGATGTTCTTTGGGGTCACTTTGACCGTCATTGGTGGACTGCAGCTTTTTGAAGAGCCATTCATTTTGACGGGGGGCAAAGGTGGCCCCGAATACGCTGGCATGACCACCGCCATGTACATGTACCGAACGGCGTTTGATTTCAATGACTTTGGCTTGGCCAGCGCAATTTCGTGGATGCTGTTCGTCATCATTTTGATCATGACCTTGGTCACGAACAAAGCATTTAAAAGCAAAGAGGGTCAAGCATGAGCCAAGCCATGTCAGAAGCCAAATCCACACTGGGTGTGACGGGGTGGATCCTCATTGTGCTGGGTGCATTGTTGATGCTGGGCCCTTTTTACTTCATGTTCGTGTTTGCCACGCAATCGCGGGCGGACATTTTCAGTGTTCCTCCTCCCTTGTTTTTTGGCGATCACTTCTTCGACAACATGAAGATATTGATGGCCAAAATTCCATTTTGGAAAAACCTGGGTTGGTCGCTGTATGTGGGCTTGATGGGGACAGCGCTGACCCTGTTGTTTTGCTCCATGGCGGGTTTCGCTTTTGCGGTGTACGAATTTCGCTACAAAAAACTGTTGTTTGCATTGGTCATGGGCACGATGTTGGTGCCATCGTTTCTGGGCATGATCCCCACCTTCTTGATCATGGATGCGCTCAACTGGATCGACCAGCCTCGAGCCTTGTATCTGCCGGGTGCAGCCCCTGCCATGGGTATCTTCTTGATGCGGCAGTACATCAGTTCGGCCATTCCCAAAGAGCTGATTGAAGCGGCACGCATGGACAACTGTGGTGAATTCAGAATTTACTGGAGTGTTGTTGTGCCTTTGCTAGGGCCTGCATTTGGCACGCTGGGCCTGATTGCATTCATTGCCTCGTGGAACAACTTCATTGGACCCTTGATCGTCATGCGCTCACCCGAGATGTACACATTTCCGTTGGCGCTGCGCAGCGTGCAAAGTCCGGTCGACACCGAATGGGGTGCATTGATGGCTGGATCGGCCATTGCAGTCATCCCCTTGCTGATCATCTTCATTTTCTCATCGCGCCGACTGATCGAAGGCCTGACTTCAGGCGCTGTGCGCGGCTAAATCAACCACTCTGAACATGAGCACCATGACCGTCTCTCGTGAACATTTCCCTCAACACTTCAAGTGGGGTGTCGCCACATCCTCTTTTCAAATAGAAGGCGCGCACGACAGCGATGGCAAAGGCCCATCGATCTGGGACACCTTTTGTGACACGGAAGGAAAAATAGCAGATGCCAGCAATGGTCACGTGGCTTGCGAACATTACACACGGTGGCTAGAGGACGTTGAGTTGATCACTTGTTTGGGGGTCAATGCTTATCGATTTTCGATGTCCTGGCCGCGCGTACAACCCGATGGCCAAGGCGCTTGGAATGAAGCAGGCTTTGCCTTTTATGACCACTTGATTGCGGCACTTGAACAACGCGGCATTGAGTTGCACTTGACGCTGAACCATTGGGATTTGCCGCAATCGCTGCAAGACCAAGGCGGCTGGGCCAACCGTGAAGTCTGCACGCATTTCACACGCTACGCGACAGAAGTGGCCCGCAGATTTGGCCGCCGCGTGCACAGCATTTGTACGCACAACGAGCCTTGGGTCATTGCCATCTTGGGTTACGAGCAGGGGATTTTTGCACCAGGCATCCAGTCCAGAAAACAAGCCATGCTAGCGATGCACCATCTGTTGCTCAGCCATGGCATGGCAGTGCAAGCCATGCGTGAGCTGGGGCTCACCACCGCGATGGGTATTGTGCTAAACCTGTCACCCATTTACCCCGCCAGTGATGACCCTCAGGATGTGGCAAAGGCGCGATTGGATGATGGCCTGATCCTGCGCCTGTACATGGATGCTTTGTACAAAGGCGTCTACCCACAGGACGTGATCGAACATTTGGGTGCCGATGCGCCGCAAGCTCAACCCGGTGATTTGGCAACCATTGCTCAAAACAACGATTTTTTGGGTGTCAACTACTACACGCGCAATTTTTCTTCGTGTGGCAATCCTTGGGATGTGGCCAGCACCGGCAACACCGTCACCGACATGGGCTGGGAGGTATATCCCCACGGCTTGACCGAATTGCTGTGCCGTTTGCACAAGGATTACCAACCGAAGCGCCTGTGGGTCACAGAAAACGGTGCAGCCTTCAAAGACCAATTGGTCAACGGCGTGGTGGATGACGCGCAGCGATTGGCCTATATCCGCGACCACATTGCCGCCACACACAACGCCATGGCGCAAGGCGTACCGGTGGGGGCTTACTTTGCCTGGAGCCTGATGGACAACTTTGAATGGGCCAGCGGCTACGCCAAGCGCTTTGGCTTGGTGCACGTGGACTTTGAGACACAAAAACGAACACTCAAAAACAGTGCCCTGTGGTATCGAGATTTTTTGAATAAGGCATAACGTGGCATCGATCGAACTCAAAGGCGTCACCAAACACTTTGGTGAAACCGTGGTGATTCCGGGCCTGGATTTGCAAGTCCAGGATGGAGAATTCATGGTGTTTGTTGGACCATCGGGGTGCGGCAAATCCACCATGCTGCGCATGATTGCCGGACTTGAAACCATGACCGGTGGCAGCATCCACATCGGTGGCGAAGATGTCAGCACCAAAGGCCCCTCTGAGCGGGGTGCCGCCATGGTTTTTCAAAGTTATGCGCTTTACCCGCACATGACCGTTGAAGAAAACATGGGCTTTGGCCTGCGCATGTCGGGCACCTCCAAAGCCGAAACCGCAAAGCTTGTTCAGGACACGGCTGAGCGCTTGCAGCTGACCCCTTTGCTCAAGCGTTACCCCAAGCAATTGTCGGGCGGCCAACGTCAACGCGTGGCCATTGGCCGCGCCATCGTGCGCCGCCCCAAAGTTTTTTTGTTTGACGAGCCCTTGTCCAATCTGGACGCTTCATTACGCGTGCAAATGCGCATCGAGCTGGCCAAGCTGCACGCCGATCTGAAAACCACCATGATCTACGTCACCCACGACCAGACAGAGGCCATGACGTTGGGCAACCGAATCGCGGTGTTCAACCAAGGACGGATTGAGCAGGTGGGTGCACCAATGGATTTGTACCGCAAGCCGGTCAATACCTTTGTGGCGCAGTTTTTGGGGTCACCCAAGATCAATTTGTTGCCCTACACCGTGGATGCACCTCTCAGCCGCATCCAATTTGACAGCCAAACCAGCATGGCCTGCAGCGATGCGGGTTTGAACATCCCGCAAGCCTTGTCTGGTGTCTTACTGGGTGTTCGTCCAGAGGCTATTCGCCTGGGCGAGCCCGGGACGGGGCTGAAAGGCGTGATCGAGTTCACCGAACAATTGGGCGATTCATCCATCGTCTATGTAAGGCTGCTATGGAACTCTGAGCTGATCACGGTCAAGTTGACACAACAGCAAATCAGCCACCGCATGGGCGAATCCATTGGCCTGCATTTAGACCCCACGCAAGTGCATCTGTTCGACGCCCAAAACAGGCGACTGACAACGACATGAAATGCATTTCATTGGTCAGTACAGCCGCCAGAAGCTATTTTTTTGGAGGGCTGCTGTTGACGCTTGCAGCGTGTGGCGGTGGTTTGGAGACTACCACCAACGCCCACAACAGCCCGTCCAATTCTGACACGGGCAACACCACGACCGCTTTGTCCGGCTGGACCTTGGTCTGGCAAGACGAGTTCAACACGCCTGGCCTGCCCGACAGCAGCAAATGGGTTTATGACACCGAATACAACCAACGTGGTTGGTGGAACGGAGAGTTGCAGTACTACAGCGCAAACCGGCTCGAAAACGCCCGCGTGGCTGATGGCAAACTGTTCATCACCGCCCGCCAAGAGCGGCTGACCAGTGCTTCGGACTATGGCAACCAAAACTACAGCTCTGCCCGTCTCATGACGCGAGGCAAAGCCAGTTGGACCTATGGTCGTTTTGAAATCCGGGCCAAACTGCCCTGCACCTTGGGCACTTGGCCCGCCATCTGGATGCTGGGCACCGGCGGCGCATGGCCTGCCGACGGTGAGATCGACATCATGGAGCAAAAGGGCTTTTCGATCACAGACAAACGGCAAGTGTTGGGCACCGTGCATACGGCGGCCAACAATGGTGGCGACAGTTTGGGACAAACCACCCCTTTGCCCACAGCCTGCACCGACTTCAACACTTACCAAATGACCTGGGACGCGGACAAGGTGGTGGTGGGTGTGAACGGCGTGGACTACTTCACCTATAACAACCCACGCAATGGCAATCGAGCCCAATGGCCCTTTGACCGAAACCAATACCTGTTGCTCAATGTGGCCGTTGGCGGTGTGTTGGGTGGCCCGGTGGCAAACGCCAATTTGCCTGCGGCCATGGAAGTGGATTACGTGCGTAAATATCGGAAAAACTAAAAAACCGCAATGTCCAATTGGCCATTGCGGTTTCTAACGGTGAAACAATCGTGGCAGTCATCAGCCCCGTTTATCAATCGATAAAAATCAATCAATGGTGATGCCACCTTTGAGAACAACGGTTGTGGGATAAACACCTCCGCCTGTTGCGGTTGTCAAGTTGGCACCGCTGGACACGCTGTTACGGCCAATGATTGCCGCACCACCTCCAGCCCCAAGGAACTTCACGCTGCTGATAACAGGGGATGCCGACAAAGCTGCAGCAACATCGGTTTGTGTAATCCCCGTACCACAGTCCTGCGCAACGCGGAAGTCATCACGAAGGTTCATCGTATAGGCTGTAGCATTCACCGAGGTCGGTGTTTTCACCCCATGAAGCTCAATATGGCAACCCGCTCCTATGGCATAGCGTTTACCCAACGTGATGACAACGCCAAATTTATTGTTGGCACCGCTGAACCATTCGGGGTTTTGGTTGAAGGTGAAGTTGACTTTTGTTTGGTTGGTGACGGTGACACCGCCTGTATCGGCAGTTGTACTCAAAGCAGTGATATTGGGTGCAAATACTTCAATTTGGCTGTAAAGACCAGATGCCGCGCTGGGTGTTTGATAGTAAAAGCCCATAAAGCTGTCAGCACCAGACCCACCTGCAAAAGTGCCGCACCACGCAACGTCGCCATTGCAATTAAAACCGTCCAAGTTGCTGCCACCTGCTGAATTGATGGCACCACCCTGTGCGGTGAGTACAGCACTGGTAAATCCAGAAGATAAGGTCAACACAGTGCCGCCGGATGGTGGGGGTGTCACAACATCTGCGGCCTTCGCTGTGTACTTCAATTCGTCGATGTAATAGACCTCGTTTAATTTCGTATTGAAACCAGGGAAGACGCTGACCTTGTTGTAGGTGGTTGCAGCGTTTGCTGATGCATAGGTGAACGTCAGAGTTTCCCATTCGCCAGCCTTGGTGCTGGTAGCGTTTGCTTCAACATTCAGAGTGTCATTGGATGCATCTTCAATTTTCACCATGATGGTTTTACCCGCTGCAGGAGAATAAACACGCAAGGTGATACCCAGAGCGGGGTCTATGCGAGTCACGGAGTTGCCTGCTCCGCCGAGGTGAACAGTTACACCAGCCCATGTCTCGGAACCAGTGGTTTTAGTCAACTTCGCGACCTTGTTGGTGGCATCTGCTGGATCATTTGCAACTGTAATACCCAAAGTGCCAAAGTCGACCATACCCAAAGTGGTCTCTGCAAAATTGATGCAAGGTGCTGCAGTACATGCACCTGTGCTACCGCTTACCGCTGAGTTGTTGTTTGCGCCTGGTGTGGTGCCACCCCCTCCGCACGCTGAAAGCAATGCAGCAGCAGCGATGGCGCAAGCGGAAAGTTTGATGGGGAATGATCGCATGAAGGTCTCCTTTGGGTTTTTAATTGAAAGCGCTTTCATTTTTGATGAATAGATTGCGCTGGGGGTTGAAAAAGGGGCTCAGGGGGAAACTTTTTTGCTGGCCTGCGCCAGGCTTCGGGGTGGCACTTGCAGCACATGCCCATCACTGAAGGTCACGGTCTTGGCTTGTGAGCCAGTGTTGTAGGCCAGGTAGGTCCTCAGGCCATCTGAGCGTTTGAAGACCGAATACAAAGCGTGGTTGGCGCTGACGCTGAAATCGGGCACGCCCATTTTTTCCAGACTCAACATGAAGTGCAGTGCATGGGTGCGGGTGTCGCCCAGTTCCACAGCGCCCCAGCGGTTCCACATCTTCAAGCCTTCCGCAGGATCGGTCAGTGCCATGTATTTGGCAAACAAGTCTTGCCACATGTCGGTGGGGTTGGCGCGTTTACCGCGGGATTCGTAAATGCGTGTGTCTTCCGGCAAAGTCGCTAGGCTGCGCTTGGTGTGCACTGGGTCGAGCCCCAGGTATGTAGAAGAAGTCGAGATCGGCAGCAAGTTGATGCCTTTGATTTGGCGCGGCTCATCTGTCCACCAGGTGTTGTGTTTGTAAGCCCCACCAAACAACATGCTGACTTCTTTGTTCTTGTATTCGGGTGCAAAAACCAAGTTGTGCACGTCAAACCAGTAGTGGCGTATGGCCTCAATTTCTGTGGTGTATAGATATACACCCAAATCACGCAGTGCTTTGTCTCCACGAATTTCCGCCCACATAATCAATGCAGACCATGCATTAATGGCTTCCGAGGACGACTCTTGGTTATTGCCCCATTCGCCTATGCCATTGCCAGATGCCCAAGAGTGCCCTTCGTAAATATCGAATGTGCGCAGGAAAGGAAAATCTTTTTTACCCCGTTCCGCCGTTGCAATGTCTTGAATGAGCAAGTTGGTCATTGCGCCCCACTGGGTATCTGAGGCCCACTCGGGATCGCGCAGCGCCAAGTCGGCCATGGTGCGGATCCAGTAACCGTAGTGAAAATGGTGGTCGTTCATTTGTTCGACCGCAAAATACTCCTCTGGATAGGCCAGCACCGTGCCCAATGTTTTGTCCAGATGGAAGTAGGTTTGTCTGTCCTTGCCCGAGAACCATTGCTCAATGCGGCCCTTGAGCAAGTTCTGTAAGCGCTTGGCGGCCTCGACATCCCCTTGTTGTTCGGCAACATCCATGACTTTGCTGATGCGTTGCAGCCCTTTGCCCTGCCAATAAGGGCCGTTGCCAATTTGAAGCATGTTGCGCCGTGCGTTGCCGACGTCGGCTTTCAAAACGTCCTTGAGGTCGTCGTTGCGTGGATGATCTTTGAGGCCTGGCCAAAAAGGAACAAAACCGCGATAGGTCAGCTCGGTGGAAAACTGGTTAGCGGGCAACAAACGGATGGCACCGCGAATGGTCTCGTATTGACCCTTGAGTTTTCCGTTGACAGATTGGTTTTGATGCCAGTGGTGTGGATAAAGGCCCATCAGCGTCTGAGTCTCGTTGCCTTCCATGGCTTTTGTCGTGACGCTGTAATCGGTCCGCAGTGAATTATTGGTTTCGGTGTAATGCCATGACACAAGGGTTTGGGTGATGTGAGCATGTGCATGGCGCATGAAAAGCGCGAGGGTTTCCGGCGAGTTGTCTGGCAAAACTGCAGCGGAGAAATAACCTTTGTCTGTAGGCAAGTGGGCCACCCACTGTTGGCCAATTTGTTCCCAGCGCACCCCACTTGGTCCAAAAATAGCATAGGTTAGACCTTCGCTAAGCAAAGTCAGAACGCGCTGGTCTGAGCTCAGATGGGTACGTTGAGCAGCTGCTGTGGTTTGAAAGGAGACGGAGCCACGGCTGATGCGGCCATATACGTAAGGACTACCGTGAGCCACAGTGAAATCAAAGCGATCGGATCCAGAACCCATGCTGATGTCAATGGCCCAATCACTGGCTTTAGCCAATTTTCCCTGTGAGGCCTTGAAATTTAGAGGTGTGATAACCAACGGCGCACGGTGTGGGTAATGGATCTCGGTGTCTTTGCGTTCAGTAGAAATGACTTGCCGCTTGGGCAATGCCAATTCAAAGCCAGTTGCCGCCGCACGTACGGTATAGGGTTGAGCAAAAAGCACTTCAGCTTTGGGACTGAATACAAGGCCCGAGTACCACTGGTTGGTGGGCACCGCTTGGCCTTTCATCGATTCGGCCAGCCCGATTGCTTTGGGCGCAGCGTTGTCAGCTGTACGAGGCGCAAGCAACACTTGACCCGCGCCAAAAGGCATTGTGGATTGGGCCATGCTCGCGCTGCTGACCAACAAGCCTAATGCGACCAAGCACAAGGATTTAAAGATTTCCGTCATTTCTAATGGTTCGAATGATGAGTCGTTACTCATCTTAATGAAAGCGCTTTCAAGACAATTAGGGGTTTTCCATTAATTTACCGAAAATAAATCACACACCAAGGGTTTACCCCGAACAAATAAAATTTGACACTCTGACTTACGATGGATAAGCTAATGAAAGCGCTTTCAAAAGGAATCAAAAAATGAACCCAAAATCGGAACCCTACTCTCCCTTGAGTTTTTCATTGGTATTCAGTGCCATGGGGTTGAGCATGACTTTGTCTACAAGTGCCATGGCCGTTGACTTTGGCCCGTTCACTTTGACGGGCTTTGCCAAAGCAGAGGTTTCAAGAGCCAGCAACCAGTGTGCGGATTGCCAATTGAACGCCGGTGAATCGCGGCACCGGCCTTGGGCGGATGCTTTGGCTCCCGGTAAGCCATTTGGTACCAAAGTGGGCAATGTCACATTGTTCCAACCCTACTTGGGCACCAAAGAATTTGATTTAGGCAACGGTTTTAAAGTGAAGGGCTTGTTCAGTCAACGCTGGAGAGATGGCAAAGAAGACATTCCAGGCATTTGGTACGAGCAAAACGGAACATTGCTTCATGAGAATTACGGCAGTGTTCAAATTGGCGCATTTCCAACCCGCAGCTGGAGTTTGGCGGACTACCCCTACGGAACCAACGTCGGTATTGCTGATTCATGGGCTTCAAGCGGCGCTGGATATGGTTTGCTACAGCGTGCAATACGCCTTGGTTTACCCTTAATGGACGTGGCCAATGGTGATCTTCATTTGGAGGCCACTTACGACGCAGGTGATTCAAAGTGGAAAGTCAACAAGCCTGAGTTTTATGAGCTGTACGCAAAATATGTGAAAGGGCCATTGGTATTGGATGCCGTTGCCCAATCAGCCAAAAATGGACAAGCCCTTTCGTGGGGTCACGCACCGTTTGTGGCCACAACAACCCAACAGCCATTTACAGGACAAGACAATAAACCATTGTTGGTAGATGGCAATCATCAATCGATTGTGATGTTGATGGCTCGTTATCAACTCAATGCCAAGACAGACTTGTATGGCGGTGTCCGACACAACCGATGGAGTGGCACGAAAGCCGTTGTCACAGGGTACGTAGCACCCAATGCGCTTTGGAACGACATGTTCAACGTCGATGGCGTTGATGCAGCCACGAACAAAGCCTACAGTGCAAGTTCAACTGACATCAGCTTAGGTGCTGTTTACAGGTTTGCTCCGAAATGGAATATCAATACAGGAATGGTTTACTTGGGCAAGGCCAGCACCAAAAATCCAACAGATAGAGGCCAATCCAACACCCTGTTGCTCAACACCTTTGGTCTCGGCTATGAGATTCAACCCGGGTTTTCAGTCTACGGTTTTGCTGGCTTGGTCAACTATGGCAAAAAAGGCTTGGCACCAATGAGCATGCCAGGTCATGCAGCATTCACGGGTGTGGATTCGCGAGTTGCAAAGTCAGGCAATTGGATGGGAGCGGGACTTGTTTACACCTTCTAAAACAATACGCACCACTGGAATATTTGCAGCGCTAGCAGTGCTGAGTGCTTGCGGAGGCGGTGGAGGTGCAGGTGCAGGTGCAGGTGCAGGTGATGTTACAGCGAACGTACCAGACACCTTGTCATTGATTCGTCCAGCCAACTACACATTGAAATGGTCTGATGAATTCACGACCTCAGGCTCACCGGGCATTGCGTGGACCTACGATGAAGGTGCGCCCTTACTAGGTGGTAGTGTTTGGGGAAACAGCGAAAGACAGTTATACACCCGAGACAGCGCCAACGTCTTTGTCAGCAATGGTGAACTCACGATACAGCCTGTTTCAGGCGTTCCTGATAATTCACCCACACGAAACCCAATACTTTTGGCGACGTCAGCGCGAATAAAAACCGACACCGCAAGCTATTACAGCGCCTTGAACGGTACGCCCTACGGTTTTTATGAAATTCGTGCCAAAGTTCCTTGTGTAGGTGGTGCATGGCCTGCTGTATGGATGATGGGCCAAAATGGTGAATGGCCAGCGCGTGGTGAAATTGACATCATGGAATGGTTTGGTCGTTACTTTGCGAACGACATCAACCAGGTCCAGTCAGGTGTGCACACGGCCAATTATTTTGGTGCAAGTTCGCGGTATCAAAAAGCAAACGTATCCGGGATGTGTTCCAGTTATCACAACTTCCAAATGCACTGGTCGGCTCAAGAGATACTTATTGGCGTTGACGGTGTGCCGACTTTTTCTTATAAAAAACCGGTCGGCGCAGGTCAGGCGGATTGGCCGTTTGATCAACCCGCTCACCTGATTTTGAATGTTGCTGTCGGGGGTAATTTAGGCGGTAATGTGAACCCGTCTGACATACCATCAATGACCCTGAAGGTAGATTACGTCAAAGTTTGGCAAGCTCCCTAGTCGTTGATAATGCAATCGATTAGGTGTTTATCAAAGTTCATATGCGCAACCTCAGTCAGTCAAAAAACATACAAATTCATCCCTTGGAGGTCGTCCCTATAAAAAAAAGGGCAACGCTGACGATGGTGGCCGAGCAGGCAGGTGTTTCCCCCAGCACAGTCTCTCGAATTCTGAACGGTACTGCACAGGTGAGCGAAGATAAAAAGGCATTGGTCAAGGCCGTGATCGAAGCCTTGGATTTTCGTCCTGACCCCGCCGCGAGAAGTTTGGCAGGTGGGCGAACCATGAGCATAGGTGTGTTAACACAGTTCATTGACAGCCCTTACTACGGCGAAGCTTTGCGTGGTATTGAAGATGAGTTACAAAAGGCCAATTACGTCCCCTTGTTTGTCAGTGGTCACTGGAACGAGGCGGAGGAGCAAAACAGGTTGTTCATGCTTCAAGAACGTAAGGTCGATGGCATCATTGTTTTGACAGGCAAGTTGGCTGACGCAACATTAGTCGATATGGCAGCCAAAATTCCATTAGTTGTCACAGGCCGCCGATTAAGTGCAGATGGTTTATTCAGTATTGACTTTGACAATTCTGAGGGCGCTAGCTTGGCCGTCCGTCACCTGCACGCACTGGGCCACAATCGTGTCGCATTCATTTCTGGGCCTTTGGATCATCCTGATGCCACGGAGCGTTTGCAAGGCTATAGAGATGAAGTCTCCAGAAAAGGGATGTCGTTAGACTCCGACTTGACCGTCATGGGCGACTTCCAAGAGGCCGGGGGTTTTCGAGCCATGAACAGTTTGCTAGACGCTCGTATACAGTTCACTGCGGTCTTGACAGCGAATGACCAGATGGCTTACGGAGCTCGACTGGCTTTGCATCGTGCAGGTTTACGTGTTCCCGAAGACATATCGCTGATTGGGTTTGATGATTTACCGCATTCTGCATTCACGTTGCCGCCTTTGACGTCGGTTAGACAATCGGTATACGAAATCGGTGTTTCTGCAGCTCAAGCCATGATCGAAATTTTGAACAAAAAAAAACCACCATCCAGACTGGTTGCCGCTGAATTGGTCGTAAGAGAGTCGACCCGAATCAACCGCCGATAAAAGCTCAGCCCAATTATCAACATGAACAATACCCAACAAACTGAATCATATTTTTTGCTTGGGGATATTGGTGGTACCAATGCACGGTTCGCATTGCTAAGCAACAAGAACTTCTGCATCAACCAAGAGTTAACACTGCTGACTGGGGAGTTTCCAGACCTTACCAGCGCGGCAAGCTTTTATCTTCGTCAAGTTGGGAATCCTATTATCCGCAAGGCCTGCATAGCAATAGCAAACCCAGTCGTTGGCGATATGCTGAAAATGACCAATAACCATTGGCATTTTTCTATAGAAAACACGCGACAGCAATTGCATCTCGAGAGCTTAATGATGCTCAACGACTGGGAGGCCATGGCCTTGGCTATTCCTGCTTTGGACGACCATAATTTGGAAAAAATCGGCATGGGCGATCCTGATCCGGATGCTCCCAAAGGCTTGATTGGACCTGGCACTGGGCTGGGTGTGTCGGCTTTGGTTCGATCACGCAAAGGGGAATGGGTCCCTGTTACTGGCGAAGGAGGACATGTCGGGTTATCGCCTACCTGTGATCGCGAGGTAGATATCCTGCGTGTCCTATGGCGTAGCTTCCCTCATGTTTCCGCCGAACGTGTCGTCTCAGGCATGGGACTCGAGAATTTATACCAGTCTATTTGCACACTGAACGGTACGGTTTCTGAACCCCTTGCTGCATCTGAAGTGAGTCAGCGCGGCATGGATGCAAGCGACGCAGCTTGCGAAGAGGCATTAGACCGGTTTTGCCGCCTTCTTGGCAACACGGCAGCGAATTTGGCTTTGACTCTCGGTGCCAGGGGAGGTATTTACGTAGGTGGTGGAGTGATCAGTCATTTAGGTGATTATTTTTCGAAATCTGCTTTTCGTTCTTCTTTTGAAGCAAAAGGCCGATTTGCAAATTACATGTCAAAAATTCCCACATACGTTATTCGTACTAAGCAACCTGCGTTGATAGGCTGTGCTATGGCATTGGGTGTCACCGTATCGGTAATTTAAAGAATTCCGAAACAGGTTGGTAAATGCTGTGCAGCTATTGATTTGAGTAATTTTTAGAAATTTCAGTCCTTGTAAATGTAGTCATCCAATGGGTCATATGAATCACCCCGGATTTTGTGGTGGCTCCACACTTGTTGATGCTGATGCCAATATGATCAAGGGCGCCGATTTCAGTTTGACCAGTGAGTGAACAGACAAAGGTTTTGTTACAGCACAATCGGCACTACCCCTTTTCTCGTGCTTATCAAGTTCGCATCTGGGCTTTTGCATGCAGTGCCACATCCCGGTGCGTTGCAAACCACACATCGGGCAATGCCTGCATGTGACGGATCAGTTCTTCCAGGATGAACATGCGCGAGCGGTAGCCGATGACATGGGGGTGCATGGTCAGCAAAAACAGGCCGCCTTCTTCGTAGGCCGCATCAAACTCACGCCGGAAGATGTCCAGCACGGTGGTCGGTGCCGTGTAGGGCCGAAGTGCTGCAAACCGATTCATGTTGAAGTAGACCGCGTCGTCGCGAATCCACTCAACCGGCAACGCGACGATTCCGGTGCGTGCGCCGTGCTCTTCCAGTTCGTAGGGGTCGTTGTCCGCCATCAGGGACGAGTCGTAG
>JAIXOX010000070.1 GCA_027486555.1 Comamonadaceae bacterium | reverse complement strand
CCATGACGGCCACGCCAACGGAGGCCCCCAGCAGTATTTGTGTGACGGAATCCATGAATCTTGACCCAGCGCCTTAGAAAAAACCAAGAGGTTAACGGCATTTCAATGCCCCATGCACCAGCGCTCCATCTGGCGGCACACATCCACCGCCATGACTTGGCCCCTGCTCTGTGGGGGCTGCTGGTGTGGCGTGATAATCAAGCCCCGGCTCATTTGCCGCCTGTTTGATCCACTTTTTTCACCTGTTCAGCCATGTCTCACACCGCCACTGAAATCACCACACCCCCTGCTCTGATGCCCTGGTCCGACTCGCTGCACACGGGCGACGCGCGCATGGACGAGACGCACCAGGAGTTTGTGGACATGATCAACCAGATCCTGGCCACGCCCGAAGACGAGCAGCTGCCGGTTTACAAAGCGTTTTTGAACCACACGGTCGAGCACTTTGCGCAAGAAGAACGCTGGATGCTGGCCACCGGCTTTTCGGCCGACAACTGCCACGCCGAGCACCACGCCACGATTTTGGAAACCATGCGTGTGGTCGAAGCCCACTACCTGGACAGCGACACCACCATCATCACCCGCATGGCCGAAGCACTGGCCGAGTGGTTTCCGGGTCATGCCAACAGCATGGACGCGGGTCTGGCGGCGCACCTCAAGTCGGTGGGATTTGACAGCGTGACCGAAACCCTGGCCGACCCCTCGGCCATCCAAAACGTGACCATGTCGGGCTGCGGCAGCGTCAGCTGCAGCTAAAACACAACCCAATCGCCCGCCTTTATCAGGGGGCAGCTGAATTGACCCTCTGGTTGTCAACCGGTGCGAGCGGGTTTGATAACGACCACCCGAACAAACGGCTCGGGGTGTCCCAGAGTACGGCACGGCGGTCGTTGTTTTCTGGGAACCACGCATCGACCATCGTACGCAGCGGACCATAGTCCAATCGAAATGGCGCGCGTAAAAACGGCCAGTCTGAAGCCCACACCAAGGCTTGTGGCGTGAAGGCTTGGATCAAGGACTGAATATAGGGCTGCACATCGGCATGGGGATAAGGTATGTCTGAGAACTTGGCACAACCCGAAAGTTTGACGCATGCACGCCCCGTATCTGCCCATTGCAACAAGGTTTGAAAACCGACTTGTTCAACACCGGCTGCCGCTCGAGGGCGGCCGCAATGGTCAAAGATCACCTGGGCACCACTGTCCAGCAACAGCGAATTCAGTTCCAGCAGTTGGTTGTCTTGCACTTGCACCTGCGTCCACATCCCCAAATCACGCAGCCGCTGAAGCAGCGGCGCTGTATCGGCATAGAAACCTGCGCCCAGCAATGCCACATTAAAGGCCACCCCCACCACACCCTGCGCTTGCAAGTCTTGCAACTCGGACGTGCTGGCATCGTTTCGGACCACAGCAATGCCTTTGTAGCGACCTTGACCTTGCGACAGGGCATCAAGAAGACAGGCGTTGTCCAAGCCGTAACCTGAGTTGGGGCCCACGATCAGAGCGCGGCGCACACCGTGTGCGTCCAGTACATGGCCCAGTTGTTGGGCCGTGCCTGTTTCTCCGGGCAACGGTTGGTACCACGCATCAGCCGCATAGGGAAAACGCAGAGGATCAAATACATGAACATGACAGTCAATGGCAGATTCAATGTGTTGTGAGTCCATGGGATCAATCAAGAAAAAATGGGCTACTGCGCAGTGATTTTTTTACTTTGAATGATCTTGGCGTATCTCTGCCTGTCCTGAGAGATGAGTTGGGCCAGCTCTTGCGGTGTCGAGGCGGTCGGAACCCCTCCCAAATTAACAAAGCGTGATTTCACGGCTTCATCGGTCATGATGCTGCGGACATCGGTTGAAATTTTGTCAACGATGCTGGCTGGGGTGCCCGCAGGCGCCAAAAGTCCTAACCATGAAATGGCATTGAAACCTGGTAAGACCTGTTCGCTCAATGTTGGCACTTCTGGCAAAGCAGTGACTCGCTTGCTACCCGTCACCGCCAAAGCGCGCAATTTACCCGCTTTGATGTGGCCGGATGCTTCCAAAACAGTCATGAATGAAAGCTGAACATGACCAGCCAAAAGGTCTGCAATAGCTGGACCTCCCCCCCGATAAGGCACATGCACTATGAAGGTACCGGTTTGATCCTTGAACATTTCAGCAGCCAAGTGTGGAGCGCCACCTGCACCTGAACTGCTGTAACTGAATTGGCCGGGTTTGGACTTTGCCAAAGCCACAAACTCTGAAGCAGTTTTTGCGGCAACATTCGGATGGACCATCAACGCCAAAGGCAGTTCGGCCACCAAAGAGATGGGCGCAAATGCGGAGTCAGGGTCATAGGGCATTTTGGGGTAAAGCGAAGGATTGATCGCTTGTGTCCCGATATTGCCCAGTAACAGGGTGTAGCCATCGGGCTTGGACTTGGCGACCCAGTCAGCCCCAATTTGACCCGCAGCACCGCCTTTGTTTTCCACGACGACAGTTTGTCCCCAGCGCTTACTCAACTGCTCAGCCAAGATGCGTCCACCGGTGTCTGTACCCCCACCTGGCGGAAATGGAATGACCAGGGTCACCGGTCTGCCTGGAAAAGTTTGGGCAGAAACTGCGGCTGCGAAAAAACTGGCAACAGCCCACATAGGAAAGCGCTGGAAATTTTTCAACATGATTCGCTCCTGAGGGCGGTTTACTCCACCGTGATCTTCTCGTCCTTCACGATCTTGGCCATGGCCGGAATCTCGGCTTTGAGCCAGTTGCCAAACTCGCTCGGGCTCATGGACGATGGCTCTGCGCCCAACGTCGTCAAACGTTCGCGCACATCCGGCAATGCGGCAATGCGTTGCACCTCGGCATGCACTTTGTCAATGACGGCTTTGGGGGTACCTGCAGGGGCCAGTAGACCCTGAAAACTGCCCGTCAAAAAGCCGGGCAGGCTTTCGGCCACCGTGGGGGTCTCAGGTGTTTGGGCGTTGCGCTTGGCGCTCGATATGGCGATCAGTTTGATCTTGCCCGCCTTCACATGCGGGTAGGTCGCCACCATGCCGTTGAACATCACATCGACCTGGCCGCCGATCAAGTCGGTGATGGCTTGTGCGCCGCCTTTGTAAGGCACATAGCCCCACTCGATGCCATTGCGCTGGGCATACATGACGCCCGCCAAATGCGAGGCGCTGCCCATGCCTGCAGCCACGGCGTAATTGAGCTTGCCCTTTTGGACTTTGGCATAGGCCACCAGCTCGGCCTGCGTGTTGGCGGGCACCTTGGTGCTCACGGCCAACAGGTGCGGTGAGTAAGCCACCATCGCCACCGGTGCAAAGTCAGTGGCCACATTGAAGGGCAATTTGAACAAAGCGGGGCTGATCACCAGATTGCCCACATCCATCAAGACAAAGGTGTAACCATCAGGCGCAGATTTGGCCACCAGATCGGCGCCCAGGTTGCCGCTGGAGCCGGGCTTGTTCTCAATGACGACAGGCTGGCCCCAGCTCTCGGTCATTTTCTGGCCGAGTATGCGGGCCAGCACGTCAGAGGTACCACCTGCAGGGAAAGGCACCACAATTTTGATCGGTTTGCTGGGATAGACCACCGGTGTTTGGGCCTGTGCTGAACCACAGAAGGTGACAACGGCCAAGGCCGAAAAGAGAATTTTGAACATGGTTGAACCTCAGTCGAGTTTGATGTTGGCAGCTTTGATCACTTGGGCCCATTTTTCGATTTCAGCTTTCTGGAAAGCCTGAACCTGCTCTGGGGTCAGCACCGAAGGTTGCATGCCAAGACCTTTGATGCGCTCTTGCATTTCAGGGCTCTGAATGATCTTCAAAATTTCGGCATGCAGTTTGTCCACGATCGGCTTGGGCATGCCGGCTGGCGCAAACAATGCTTGCCAAGACACCACTTCAAAACCGGCAGTTCCGGGCCAGCCCGATTCGCTCACGGTGGGCACTTCAGTCAAGGTGTCGGTCAAGCGCTTTCCAGAAGTCACCGCCAAGGCACGCAGTTTGCCGCTCTGGATGTGGGCGCCCGCCACCACGGTGGTGTCGAACATGAAGTCGACCTGCCCGCTCATCACGTCTTGAATGGCAGGTGCGCT
>JAIXOX010000099.1 GCA_027486555.1 Comamonadaceae bacterium | reverse complement strand
GGGTTGATGCTGCGGCCCACGTCGTGCACGATGTCCACGGCTTTGAGCCACCACTCGCCGGTGCGGGTGTCGATTTCGACTTCGCTCACGGCAGCGCCGTAGCAGTAGTAATAGAACGCACGGCCGTTCAAGGTCGCGAAGTCGTATTTGATTTCGGGCGTCATGTAGAAACCCGTGACCGACAAACCCACACGTTCCATGTACGCTTGTTTGGTCAAGTCGGCCCACTTGACGGACTTGACGCCGCCGTGGACTTCGTTGTTCGCGAAAGTCACATCACCTTCAGCGCAACCCAACATGCGGGCCGCCACGGGCTTCAAGCGCTCACGCATTTGCATCGTCGCGTTCATGATGGCTGCGCCGTTGATGTCGGCGCCGCTCGATGCCGAAGTGGCCGAAGCGTTGGGCACTTTTTGCGAGTCGGTGGCGGTGATGCGCACATGGTCCATGCTGATGCCCAAACCATCGGCACACACCTGCGCCATCTTGGTGTTCAGGCCCTGGCCCATTTCGGTGCCGCCGTGGTTGCAGCTGACCGAGCCATCCATGTAAATCACCAGCAGCGCACCGCCCTGGTTCAGGTGAGTAGCAGTGAAACTGATGCCGAACTTCAAAGGCACGAGCGCAATGCCGCGCTTGCGGGTTTTGCTCTTGGCGTTGAAGGCTTGCACTGCGGCGCGGCGCTCGGCGTATTTCGATTCCTGCTCCACCTGATCGATCACCTGGTCACCCACCCAGTCTTCAATGAGCTGGTTGTATTGGGTGGTCATGGTGTCGGGCGTGCCGCTGATGGCGGGGTCTTTGTACAGGTTGAGCTTGCGCACTTGCAGTGGGTCTTTGCCCAAAGTCATCGCAATCTCGTCCATCACCGTCTCGATGCCGAACATGCCCTGTGGGCCACCAAAGCCACGGAAAGCGGTGGCGCTTTGCGTGTTGGTTTTGCAGCGGTGGCTGACCAGCTTGAGCGCGGGCAGGTGGTAGGTGTTGTCGATGTGCAGGCAAGCGCGGTCGTTCACCGGGCCCGAATAGTCGGTGCTGTAACCGCAGCGCGACATGAGCGTGATGTTGGCACCCAAGACGCGGCCGTTGTCGTCAAAGCCCACTTCATAGTCGATGCGGAAATCGTGGCGCTTGCCGGTGATGGTCATGTCGTCGTCGCGGTTGACGCGCAGCTTGACCGGCTTTTGCAGCTTGAACGCGGCCAAGGCGGCGCTTTGGCTGAAGATGCTGGCGTTGCCTTCTTTGCCGCCAAAGCCACCACCCATGCGGCGGCAGATCACCTCCACATCGTTGGTGTGCAGGTTCAGGGCGTGCGCAGCTTCGCGCTGGTTGCCGTCGGGGTGCTGGGTCGACACGTACAGCGTGAGCTGGCCGTCTTCTTTGGGAACGGCGTAAGTGATCTGGCCTTCCAGATAGAACTGTTCTTGCTGACCCGTGTTGGTGCTGCCTTTGATCTTGTGCGGTGCATTGGCAATGGCGGCGGCGGCATCACCCCGCGTGATGCCCTTGGGCGGCATGATGAAGCTGCTCGCGGCCATCGCGTCTTCGATCGTCAAGATGGGCGTGAGCTCTTTCACCAGCACCTTGGCTTTGTGGGCGACTTCGCGGGCATACAGAATCTCGCGCGCCACGACCACCGCCACGGCTTGGCCGATGAACTCGACCTTGCCTGCGGCGAGGAAAGGGTCGTCATGGATGATGGGGCCGCAGTTGTTTTCACCGGGAATGTCTTTGGCGGTGTAAACGGCGACCACGCCGTGCTCTTTCAAAATCGCTGCGCGGTCGATGCCGTCGCCAATCAACTCGCCATGCGCCACGGGCGACAAGATGAGCGCGGCATACAAAGTGCCTGCGTGCTCGGGGATGTCGTCGATGTAGGTGGCCGAGCCGGTGACGTGCAGGTGCGCGGACTCGTGCACCAGCTCTTTGCCCTGCTGGACACCCGACACAGGCAGCAGGTTTTTGAGTGCGGTAGGAGCGTTCATTCAAGCCACCTCTTTCTGTTCTTCGATGAATTCAAGGACCAAGTTGCGTGCCACCAAAGCGCGATAAGCCCATGTGGCGCGCAAACCATCGCGTGCGGTGAAGCTGGCGGCAATGGCGGCGTCCAGATCGGCCGCTTTCACGTCAGCGGGCAACTTGCCCTCCAAAACGGCTTCGAACTTGGGGGCACGGCAGGGCGAGGGGGCCAAGCCGTTGTAGGCCAACTTCACACCGCTCAACTTGCCATCTTTCAGCGTGTAGCTGATGGCCGCGCATGTGGCCGAAATGTCTTGTTCAAAACGCTTGCTCACTTTGTGGGCGCGGAACACCTGGCCAGCCACGGGCTTGGGCAATTCGACGGCTTCGATGAACTCGCCGGGCTCCATCACGTTTTTCTTCATGCCGGTGTAGAAGTGGTCCAGCAGCACCTTGCGGGTCTTGTCGCCCCGGCGCAGCACCAGGCTGGCACCCAATGCCATCAGGCAAGGCATGGTGTCGCCAATCGGCGAGCCGTTGGCGATGTTGCCCGCCAGGGTGGCGGTCGAGCGGATGGGGGGCGAACCAAAGCGGCGCAGCACTTCGGTGAAGTCGGGGTAAGCCTTGGCCACCAGTGCTTCCACTTGCGTGAGCGACACGGCAGCGCCAATGCGCCAAGCACTGGCGGTCTCGGACACCTGACGCAGCTCGGCCACATTGCCCAAATACATGATGTGATCTGGGCGTGAGAACTGCTTGTTCACCTGCAGACCAATTTCGGTGCTGCCTGCGAGCAAGGTGGTGGTGGGGTTCTTCACCAAATAGTCGGCCACTTCGCCCAAGGTGGCGGGCGAGACAAACTCATTGCCCTTTTTGGTGCGCACCACAGGCTGCACGATGATGTCGCCGTCCAAGCTCAGGGTGGGCACGCTGGCGCGTTTGATTTCTTTGAGCAAAGGCACATCGGCGCTGTCGTCGAGCTTGAGCGCCTCGGGCTTGGCGCAGGCCTTGGTAGCCGATTCGATGATCGGCTTGTAGCCCGTGCAACGGCACAGGTTGCCGCTCAGCGCATCGGTGATCTGCTGGCGATTGGGCATGGGCAAGACCTGCACCAGGTTCACCAAGCTCATCACGATGCCGGGTGTGCAAAAGCCGCACTGCGAGCCGTGGCACTTGATCATCTCTTCTTGCACCGGGTGCAGCGTGCCATCGGCCTTCTTCAAACTTTCGACCGTCTTGACCGATTTGCCATCCAGCGAAGGCAGCAACTGAATGCAGGCGTTGGTCGCCACATAGTCCACGCCCGTGCCTGCGGCGTTGAGTTCGCCCACCATGACCACACAAGCGCCGCAATC
>JAIXOX010000017.1 GCA_027486555.1 Comamonadaceae bacterium | reverse complement strand
GGCAACATCGGAACAACTACGTTGGATGTAAGTGGTGCTTCGACCACAAACGGCATCACCAACATCGGTAACATCGGAACTGGTACCTTGTCTGTAACTGGTGCCTCGACCACCACTGGCATCACCAACACCGGCAACATCGGAACTGGTACCTTGTCTGTGACTGGTGCTTCGACCACCACTGGCATCACCAACACCGGCAACATCGGAACTGGTACCTTGTCTGTGACTGGTGCATCGACCACCACTGGCATCGCCAACACCGGTAACATCGGAACAACTACGTTGGATGTAAGTGGTGCTTCGACCACAAACGGCATCACCAACATCGGTAACATCGGAACTGGTACCTTGTCTGTGACTGGTGCTTCGACCACCACCGGCATCACCAACACCGGCAACATCGGAACTGGTACCTTGTCGACCACAGGTCTGGCTACGCTGAACGCCGCTCAGGTGACCAACGGCTTGACAGTTGGTGGCAACGCTGCAGTTGAGGGCGCCTTGTCAGTCACAGGTGCTTCGACCACCCGTGGCATCACCAACACCGGTAACATCTCTAGCACAGGTAATGCAACGATTGGTGGCAATGCTACTGTTACGGGCAACTTGGCTGTGACCGGCGCTTTGACAGCTTCTAGCGGTGTACAAGCCACCAGTTCTGATAGCAAGAGTCAGCTTAGCTTGGTCAACGGCCAAGCCAGCTTGATGGTGACCAACTCGTTGGGTAACACCCATGGCCTGATGATTGGTCAAGACAGCACCACATTGTCTGGGGGTTCAAAATCCACAACAATGACGCTGAACAACAACGGTGCAACGTTCGCTAACTCTTCATCGGGTGCTCCTGTCAAAGTAACGGGTATCGCAAATGGCTCGTCCAGTTTCGATGCGGTCAACGTGCGTCAGTTCTCTAGTGCGATCGCAGGTGTGCAAGCTGCTGCCAACATTCCTGGCGTGGACACCAACAAGACAGTTTCGATCGGCGTGGGACTTGGCAGCTTTATGGGCCAACAGTCGCTGGCGTTTGGTGGTAGCTACCGCTTCTCCAACAACGGCGTTGTGCGTGGATCGTTGTCTACGGGCTTGAATGCTGGTGACAGCAACAAGTCAGCATTTGGTATCGGTGCTGGTTGGTCTTGGTAAACCCTGTAGCCTGAACCGACTCCCTTATGGGCGTCGGCTAAACCTCACCCAGAATACTTAAGGTATTCTGGGTGTTCTTCTTTTATATGGCCGTTGACCATGCTTATTCCCCAATTTATTTACATCCAGACACGCCATATAGTCTCTCTAATGCTATTGATGACGGGCATATGTTGGGCGCAGACCCCTGCCAAGCGTAATTCACCTGATACAGCGCAGCGATCAACCCCACAACAACCAGTGACTCAGCAAACAGCCCAACAGCAAACTGTTGCACAGCAGTCTGCGCCAACGCCTATACAGGCGTTACCGCAACAAGTGGCCAACGAATCACGCCCAAACCCCATAACGCTGGCTGCTGCGCAGCAGGGTGTATTGACGTGTAGTGGGCGAATAAACCAAATAGTCAATTTTCTTAGGGTTGATGACAGGGCAGGCGGTTTGTTGATGTTGCCACCTTCGCAACAAGACCAGCGATTGGTATCTCTGTCACTTGAGATACCTTTAGCATCCACAAACAACTCTGCCTATGTGACTGCTACATTTGCGCCTAATTTGGCAAACGGATGCGGAGCTGGGTATGAATCAGTGATTTATTGGCCCAAGACGTGTGAAGACGTTTTTAAACAGTCTTTCGGTGAATTGAAGCCAGTGGGTACGTTAAAACAAAACATCTATGTACTGGATGGTGGAACTCAGCTAAAAGTGTTTTTGATGGCGGCTGGTCCAGCGGGCTGTGTCTCTATCAAGCGCGAGGTATTGTTCTAACCGAATGATGAGAGCTGTTCGTACATTTCTGAGTTGGTAGGGAATCAGTCGGACATTTATGGCATCGGTTACAAGCCGAACATTGTCGGCTTTAAATGGCTTTACCCCTGCCTCTGCCGCATGCGACCAGAAGAGCCAGCAAGCTCGCAGCAAAAAGTTGGCGGAGCATCGCTTTCAGGTGTTTCAGATGAGTCAATCGGTTCATATCTGTCCATCGTAGTTTAGGCAGGTGGAATATTTCATGTTAATATTAATTATTAATTTAATTTAATTTAAAATATTATATAAAATTATCAAATTAATTTAAGCTCTTTTTAGTTTATCAGCATGCCGTTAGAAATATGCAATGGACGCGAAAGGCCAAAGTCTGTGGGTGTCGCATATTGGATGATTGCCCTGCACAAGAAAGCACGAATCACGCTCGCCACCCGTGGGGAAATTGCCACCAGCTCGGTGACTGCTGCAACTCTGGCGCTGCGTTAAGGTGTGAGTGAAGGCACTGAAAGCGGACACGGTGAATGCCGCATTGGTCGCAGCTCCGTCTGCAATAAAGAATAAAAACCACAAATGCTACCTTGAAATGGATTCAAAAATGAAGATCCAGCAGCTGTACTTTGATCACCGGCTGATCGACCAAGCATAAGGCGTTACCATTTCGCACATGACCCGCAAAAAAGACACAGCCATCGAACTGCCCGAAGTCAATTTCTCTGAAGACGGCGAAATTCGTTACCTGCATTTGGGCACCCAGTGGATTCAGGGCTCCATGTTTCTGGACCGGCCCTTTGACATCGAGCTGGAGTATGTGCAGCGCATGTTTGCTTGGTTGCTGTTTTTTCCGCACGATGCAGTCAAGGGCGCACACGCCATGCAGTTGGGTCTGGGCGCAGGCACCATCACCAAGTTTTGCTACAAAAAACTCAAGATGACCTGCACGGCTGTGGAGCTGAATCCGGGCGTGCTGCACGCCTGCCGGGGATGGTTTCGCTTGCCGCCCGACGATGAGCGCTTGCGCGTGGTGCTGGCCGATGCGGCCCAGGAAATCCAGAAGGACGAGTGGCGCGGCACCGTGGACGCGCTGCAGGTGGATTTGTACGACGAAGAGGCCGCCGCCCCGGTGCTGGACACGCCCGACTTTTACCGCCATTGCCGCGAACTGCTCAGCCAGCAAGGCTGCATGACGGTGAACTTGTTTGGTCGTTCATCGAGCTATGTCGAAAGTGTGGAAAAAATCTGCGCTGCTTTTGGCGAAGACGCCGTGTGGGCTTTCAAGCCCACACGCGAGGGCAACGCGATTGTGTTGGCGCAGCGCACCGCCAGCCGACCCTCGCGCGAAGCCTTGATCGATGCGGCCGCGCACTTGGAAGAAAAGTGGGGTCTGCCCGCAACGAAATGGCTCAAGGTGTTCAAGCCGCTGAGCAAATGAGCGTGCCAGCATATGAATTGGCAAATTCATTCGGTGCGCATCGGGGTAAACCATGGTTTCGTCACCCCGGGGACATAGGTGTAACCCACATCACAAAAGATGCAATGTTCACGCAGAATCTGCACAACTCAAAACAGAGGAGATATCTCGTGAACATCAAGAGTCAAAAAGACTTTTTCTCAGGGCTGTTCTACACCGTTGCCGGTGCAGCCTTTGCCTACGGTGCCACCAACTACAACGTGGGCACCGGTGCCCGCATGGGGCCTGGCTACTTTCCATTGCTGCTGGGCTGCTTGCTGGCCCTGATCGGTGCCTTCATCATGTTCAAGTCATTGACTGTGGAGACGCAAGACGGCGAGAAGATCGGCTCTTGGGCTTGGAAGCCCCTGGTCTTCATCATTGTCGGCAACGTGTTGTTTGGCATCTTGCTGGCAGGTTTGCCCAGCTTGGGCGTGCCCGCCATGGGTCTGATTGTGGCGATCTTTGGCACCACCTTGGTGGTCAGCTTGGCGGGTGACACCTACAAGCTCAAAGAAGTGCTGATTCTGGCCACCATCCTGTCGATCGGCTGTTACTGCGCATTTGTGCTTTTGCTCAAATTGCAGTTCCCCGTCTGGCCCACATTCATCACCGGTTGAGGAGAAATAATTCATGGATCTGTTTGACAACCTCGCGCTTGGTTTTGGGGTGGCGTTCACCTTTCAAAACCTGCTGTACGCGTTCATTGGCTGTTTGCTGGGCACTTTGATTGGCGTGTTGCCGGGTGTGGGCCCAGTGGCCACCATCGCGATGCTTCTGCCAGCCACTTACGCACTGCCGCCCATTGCGGCTTTGATCATGTTGGCCGGTATTTATTACGGCGCCCAATACGGTGGCTCGACCACCGCGATTTTGGTCAACTTGCCCGGAGAAGCTTCGTCGGTCGTGACCATGATCGACGGCTACCAAATGGCCCGCAAAGGCCGTGCAGGCCCCGCTTTGGCGGCGGCCGGTTTGGGCTCTTTCTTTGCCGGTTGTGTGGGCACTTTGATCTTGGCCGCTTTTGCTGCGCCGCTGACCGAAGTGGCCTTCAAGTTCGGTCCTGCCGAATACTTTTCGCTGATGGTGTTGGGTTTGATCGGTGCGGTGGTCTTGGCCTCAGGCTCGCTCATCAAGGCGGTGGGCATGATCGTTTTGGGTTTGCTGATGGGCCTGATCGGCACCGACGTGAACTCGGGCGTGGCGCGTTTCAGCTTCGATATTCCTGAATTGACAGACGGCGTGGGCTTCATCGTGATCGCGATGGGTGTGTTCGGTTATGGCGAGATCATCTCCAACCTGTCCAAGCCCGAGGAAGACCGCGAAGTCTTCACGGCCAAAGTGACGGGTTTGATGCCCACGTCAGCAGACTTCAAGCGCATGGTGCCCGCTGTTTTGCGCGGCACCGCTTTGGGTTCCGCTTTGGGCATCTTGCCCGGTGGCGGTGCACTGTTGGCGGCTTTTGCGGCTTACACCATCGAGAAGAAAACCAAGCTCTCTTCAGGCGAAGTGCCTTTCGGTCAAGGCAACATCCGCGGTGTGGCCGCCCCTGAGTCGGCCAACAATGCGGCTTCACAAACTTCCTTCATTCCTTTGCTGACGCTGGGCATTCCGCCCAACGCCGTGATGGCTTTGATGGTGGGCGCCATGACCATCCACAACATCCAGCCTGGCCCTCAGGTCATGACCAGCAACCCCGAGTTGTTCTGGGGCCTGATCGCTTCGATGTGGATTGGCAACGCCATGTTGATCATCTTGAACCTGCCTTTGATCGGCATTTGGATCAAGTTGCTGTCGGTGCCTTACCGCTGGTTGTTCCCGGCCATCGTGTTGTTCTGCGCCATCGGTGTGTATTCGACCAACAACAACACCTTCGACATTTGGATGGTGGCGGTGTTTGGTGTCATTGGTTACGGCTTCATCAAGCTGGGCATGGAGCCTGCGCCTTTGCTGCTGGGCTTCATCTTGGGCCCAATGATGGAAGAAAACCTGCGCCGTGCCATGCTCTTGTCACGCGGTGACTGGAGCGTGTTTGTGACGCGCCCCTTGTCGGCTGGTTTGCTGGCAGCGGCCTTGTTGCTCTTGATCATTGTGACTTTGCCCTCCATCAAGTCCAAGCGCCAAGAAGCTTTTGTGGAAGATTGACGCGTTTTCGGGTTTGAATGGGCCTGATGGCCCCCTGCAACGGCCTCTTCGGAGGCCGTTGTTGTTGGTCTTTACACGCTGACACACGCCGTGGTCTTGTCACTTGGGCGCTGCAGCAGCGCAAGGCCTCTGACAAAATCGTTTTTTTGATTTTTGCGCCTGACTTGGTTAGAGGAACTTCACCATGAATAAACGACATCTTCTGCGTGGCCTGTGCGCTGCCACCTTGGCCGTGGCCAGCCTGGGCCTGGTCCAGGCGCAGACCTACCCCACCAAGCCCGTGCGCCTGATCGTGCCCTTCCCAGCCGGTGGTGCGACCGATTTGTTTGCCCGCACCTTGTCGCAAAAAATCAGCGAAAAACTGGGCCAAACTCTGGTGGTTGAAAACCGCCCAGGTGCCGGTGGCACCCTGGGCTCTGACTTGGCAGCCAAGGCCACGCCTGATGGCTACACGCTGCTACTGTCCACCTCCAGCACACACTCGATTGGCCCCAACCTGAACCCGCGCATGCCTTACGACGCGGTGCGCGACTTCACGCCCATTGCCCATTTGGGCAACGCGCCCAGCATCATGCTGGTGCCCAACAACTCGCCCGCCAAAACCGTCAAGGAATGGATCGACTACGCCAAGAAAAACCCAGGCCGCCTGAACTACGCTTCGAGCGGCAATGGCACCATCGTGCAGTTGTCGGCCGAGCTGTTCAAGGCGCAGGCCGATGTGTTTGTGGTGCACATCCCTTACAAGGGCACGGCGCTGGCCATCCCCGACCTGATCTCGGGCAAAGTGGACGTGCTGTTTGACAGCCTGCCCACCGGCATGCCGCATGTGCGCGATGGCCGTTTGCGTGCCTTGGGCGTGACCACCCTCAAGCCCACGGCGCTCGCCCCGGGCATCCCGGCCATTGCCGATGTCTTGCCCGGCTACGAGTCCAACACCTGGTTTGGTTTTTTTGGTCCCAAAAACCTGCCCGCTGACGTGGTCACCCGCATCAACACGGCGGCCAACCAGGTGCTCAAAGACCCTGAGGTGATGGACAAACTGTTGCGCTTTGGCATTGAGCCGGTGGGCGGCACACCCGCCCAGTTCACCACCATGCTGGCCAGCGAATCGGCCAAGTGGAAAAAGATCATCACCGAACGCAAGATCACCTTGGATTGACATGAACTTCGATTACCAGTTCCCCTACACCAGCACCCGCTTGCCCCTGTTTGCGCGCAATGTGGTGTCCACCTCGCACCCGCTGGCCGCGCAAGCGGGCCTGCGCATGATGCTCAATGGTGGCAACGCGGTGGACGCCGCCATTGCGGCCGCTGCCGTCATCACCCTGACCGAGCCGGTGAGCTGCGGTTTGGGATCAGACGCGTTTGCCATTTTGTGGGACGGCAAAGAACTGCATGGCCTGAACTCTTCTGGCCCTGCGCCCGCGACTTGGACGCCCGAGTACTTTCACCGCAAATACGGCGCCGAAGCCAAAACACCGCCCAAGCGCGGCTTTGACTCGGTCACCGTGCCCGGCGCGGTGGCGGGATGGGTGGCCCTGAGCGACCGATTTGGCAAGTTGCCTTTTGCCGACTTGATGGAGCCCGCCATCGAGGTGGCCGAGCGCGGTTATTTGATTCCCGTGGTGGTGCAGCAAAAGTGGGCCGCCGCAACGCCCGAGCTGCAGTCGCAACCGGGCTTTGCACAAAGCTTTTTGCCTTGGGGTCGTGCGCCCGAAGTGGGCGAGTTGTTCCAGTTCAAGAACGCCGCGCGTGGCCTCAAAGCCATCGCTGCCACCAAAGGCCAAGCGCTGTACGGTGGTGAGATCGCCGAAGCGATTGAGAAGTTCGCCAAAGAAAACGGCGGCAGCATCACCGCCAAAGACCTGGCCGACTTCAAGCCCGAATGGGTCAAGCCCATGGCGCAAGACTACCGGGGCTACACCCTGCACGAGATCCCGCCCAACGGGCAGGGCATCGCCGCACTGATTGCGTTGGGCATCCTGTCCAACTTTGACATGGCCAGCCACAAGGTGGACAGCGCCGATTCGCAGCACCTGCAGATCGAAGCCATGAAGTTGGCCTTTGCCGACCTGTACCGCTATGTGGCCGACCCGCGCTACATGGAGCTGCCGCCCGAGCAAATGCTGGACCCGGCCTACCTGGCCAGCCGCGCCAAGCTGATCGACATGAACAAGGCGCAAAACTTCCAGGCGGGCAACCCGGTCAAAGGCGGCACGATTTACCTCACGGCCGCCGACGAAAACGGCATGATGATCAGCTTCATCCAAAGCAACTACATGGGCTTTGGTTCGGGCGTGGTCGAGCCGACTTACGGCATCAGCCTGCAAAACCGGGGCCACGGTTTCAGCACCGATTTGCAGGGCCAAAACCCCGCCAACCTGGTGTTGCCCGGCAAGCGTCCCTTCCAGACCATCATTCCGGCATTTCTGACCAAAGACGGCCAGCCGGTGATGAGCTACGGCGTGATGGGCGGCAACATGCAGCCGCAAGGCCACATGCAAACCCTGGTGCGCATGCTGGACTACGGCCAGAACCCGCAAACGGCGTGTGACGCACCGCGTTGGCGCTACAACTCGGGTCTGAACATCAACGTCGAATCCGCCATGAACGGTCAGACGGTGCAGGAGCTGATCGCACGCGGCCATCAGCTGGACGTCATCAGCGACTCTTATCAAGACTTTGGTGCAGGCCAGTTCATTTGGCGCATGGGTGATCCCTCCGTTGAGGGTTACCAAGCCGCCAGCGACCCGCGCCGCGACGGCCAGGCCGTGGGCTTTTGATGTCGGGCAGTGCCCCATCGCAACTCACCGCAGGTCTTTTGCTGGCCGCTGCCGGCTCGATCGCCTTCAGCGGCAAGGCCATCATCGTCAAACTGGCTTACCGCTATGGCGTGGACGCCGTGACCTTGCTCATGCTGCGCATGCTGATGGCCCTGCCCATGTTTGCGCTCATGGCCTGGTGGGCGGGCAGGGGCAAAGCGCCGCTGGAGCGGCAGGATTGGCTGGGGGTGCTGGGTTTGGGGTTTTCGGGTTATTACCTGTCGAGTTTTCTGGACTTTTGGGGGCTGGAGTACATCAGTGCCTCGCTCGAGCGCTTGATTCTGTACCTCAACCCCACGTTGGTGCTGGTGTTGGGTTGGTTTCTGTTTAAAAAGCGCATTTCACAACGCCAAGCGGTGGCCATGGCCATCAGCTATTCGGGCGTGTTGGTGGTTTTTGGGCACGAGCTGAGTCTGGCGGGCACTCATGCAGCCTTGGGCGCGCTCTTGGTGTTTTTGAGCGCCGTGACCTACGCTGTCTACCTGACTTACAGCGGCCAGCTGGTCAAGCGTCTGGGCTCTTTGCGCTTGGCAGGCTGGGCCAGCACGGCCGCTTGTGGTTTTTGCCTGCTTCAATTTGCATTGCTCAGGCCACTGGATGTGTCGCATGTGCATGAACAGGTGCTTTGGCTGTCGCTGCTCAATGCCGTGGTGTGCACGGCTTTGCCGGTGCTGCTGGTCATGATGGCCATTGAGCGCATCGGGCCGGGCCTGACGGCGCAAACCGGCATGATTGGCCCCATGTCCACCTTGCTGATGGGTGTGTGGATTTTGGGCGAACCTTTTAACGCATGGATCATCGCCGGAACCGTTTTGGTTTTGAGCGGTGTGTTTTGGGTCACGCGGCCGGTGGGTCGCAGCACGTAACGCGGTCAAAGGACCGCAAACCGTGATGCGGCCAAAGGGCCACATCGCATCAACTTCAGGAGATTGACATGGACTTGGGCATTGCAGGCAAATGGGCTTTGGTGGGTGGCGCAAGCAAAGGCTTGGGCTGGGGTTGCGCGCGGGCCTTGGCGCTCGAAGGCGTGAACGTGGTCATGGTGGCACGCGGTGCCGAAGTGCTGAACAAGGCTGTTGAAGACTTGCGCGCCGAGACCGGTGGCCAAGTCCAGCTGATCGCGGTGGCGCAAGACATCACCACCGATGCCGGACGCGAAGCCATCTGGAACGTGGCCGGTGGCCCCGGCAAGGATTACGACATCGTGGTCACCAACGCGGGCGGCCCGCCCCCCGGCGACTTCCGCGACTGGGACCGCGATGCCTGGATCAAGGCCATCGACGCCAACATGCTCACCCCCATCGAGTTGATCAAAGCCACGGTGGACGGCATGGCCGCACGCGGCTTTGGCCGCATCGTCAACATCACCTCCAGCTCGGTGAAATCGCCCATCGATGTGCTGGGCTTGTCCAATGGCGCCCGCAGTGGCCTGACCGGTTTTGTGGCCGGTACATCGCGCAGCAAAATTGCAGGGCAGGGCGTGACCATCAACAGCTTGTTGCCCGGCAAATTCGACACCGACCGCATCCGCTCGACCTTGCCGGCCATGGCGCAAAAAGTGGGCAAAACCGTGGAAGAGCTGCGCGTGATCCAGCAAGCGCAAATTCCTGCAGGCCGCTACGGCAACCCGCAAGAGTTCGGTGCGATCTGCGCCTTCTTGTGCAGCCAGCATGCGGCTTACATGACGGGGCAAAACGTGTTGGCCGATGGTGGGGCTTATCCGGGGACGTATTGACGCGGGGCAGGGTGGCTCAATGCAGCTTCACCGTCGGGTTGGTTTGTTTGGTGATCAAGCGCGACAGGGTAAAGAGTGTGGTTTTGATGAGGCCGTGAATGGCCAGCTCATGCAATTTGTACAAAGACAGGTACATGAGCTTGGCAAAGTAGCCTTCGATCATCAGACTCTTGCCTGTCAAGCCGCCCATCATGTTGCCTACCGTGCTGAACTTGCCCAGCGACACCAGTGAGCCAAAGTCTTTGTAGCGGTAAGCTTTAAGTGGCTGATCGGCCATACGGCGTTTGATCTGCTGAAACATGTGCGTGGCCTGCTGGTGCGCTGCTTGCGCACGCGGGGGCACAAAGCCAGCCCGGCCGCCATCGGCATCGGAGCAGGGGCAAGCGGCGCAGTCACCCAACGCAAAAACATCGGGGTCGCGCGTGGTTTGCAACGTATCGAAGACAACCAGCTGGTTGATGCGGTTGGTTTCAAGACCGCTGAAGTCTTTCAAAAAATCAGGTGCTTTCACGCCTGCGGCCCACACCACCAGCTCAGATTCGATCTCGCGTCCATCGGCCAAGCGAATGCCCGTGGGCGTGACCTCCATCACCTTGGAGCTGGTGAGGACTTGGACACCCAGATGGGAGAGGAGTTTTTCTGTGGCTTGGGACATGCGTGGCTGCAAAGCAGGCAATATGCGGTCGGCCGCCTCGATCAAGCTGACTTTGATGTCCTTGTCCACATCAATGCGGTCCAAGCCAAATGCCACCACCTCGCGCGTGGTGCGGTGCAGCTCTGCGGCCAACTCGACGCCCGTGGCACCCGCGCCGATGATGGCCACATGCAATTGACGTTTGTGGATGACATCCAATTGGTTGTGCGCGCGGATGCACGCGTTGACCATCTTGGAATGGAATGATTTGGCGTCGTGTTGTGTTTCCAACTTCAGCGCGTACGCTTTGACGCCCTGGGTGCCAAAGTCGTTGCTCAAGCTGCCGATGCAAATCACCAGTGTGTCGTAGCTGATGCGCTGAGTGGGTGTGACGGCGACGCCATCCTCGTCCAAATAAGGTGCGAGCTCAATGGTTTTATGAGACCGGTCAAGCCCCGCGAGCTCACCAATGCGAAAAGTGAAGTGATGCCAATGGGCTTGGGCCATGTAATCGACTTCGTGGTCGCCCAAGTCCATGCTGCCCGAGGCGATTTCATGCAGCTTGGGCTTCCAAATGTGTGTGCGGTTTTTATCGACCAGCGTGACAACTGCACGCTTGTTTCGGCCATAGGTCTGTCCCAGTCGGGTCGCGAGTTCCAGTCCCCCAGCGCCGCCGCCCACAATGACGATTTTGTGTTGTTTGCTCATCGTTCAGTTCGCGTTTTTTTTAATCAGTTCAGTTCACCCAGACGAACGCTGCAAAGCCATCGCTGATAAGCATTCAATAAAAGGCAGTCTCTGTTATTTTGAGGGAAAAAACAAATGCAGTGCCCAGGGCGTTCGGGATTTCAATGTAAGGGGTATTTCTGGTGGGTTGTCATGGCTTCTCAAGTTGAAAGAGATAACGGAGTGATCGCGTTGGGGTAATTGAGCTCATCCTGCGCCGGAGCACCAAAGGAGCCTGTGCTGCAAAAGTCTTTTGCAAAATGTCTACCCGTTCTCGATGTCAGAATCAACTTCAGAACACTTTGATGCCGCTTTGCACACCTCTTGTGCCTTATGGCCTCGCTGATACCACGATCCCACCCACAATCAGCGCGAACGCGGCCGCGTGGTACGGCTGCGGCAACTCGCCCAAAAAGGCCGCCGAGAAGATGGCCGCAAACAGCGGGGTGAGGTTGGCAAAAAAGCCCGCAACCGCCGGGCCTGCTTGCTGGATGCCCAGCCCCCAGCAGCGGTAAGCCAGCACAGCAGGGCCCACGGCCACAAAGGCCAGGGCACTTGCCAGCGGCCATCCCCAGGTGATGTGTGCGTCGGTCAGGCCCCATTCCATGCCCGCAAACAAGCCCGACCAGGCCAGACCAAACACCACTTGCGCGAGCAAAAAAGCCGCCCAGTCCTTGCGGATGGCTTCGGGCTCGTCTTTGCGCGTCAGCATCCAGCTGTACCAGGACCAGCAGGCGGTGGCCAACAAGATGAACAAATCACCCACCACCAAACGCACCGCCATGAGCTGTGACCAGTCCCCCCGCGACAAGACCACCAGCACGCCCACGATGGACAACATCGCGCCGTAGACTTGGGCGCGGCGTACCGGGGCCTGAAAAAACAGCGCCCCAATGCCCAACATCCACACGGGGCCGCTGGCTGCCACCAAGGTCACATTCAAAGGGGTGGAGGTTTGCAGCGCCAGGTATTGCAGCGCGTTGTAGCAACCTACGCCCAGCAAGCTGAGCAAGGCAAAACGACGCCAGTGGGGCCACAGTCCGCTGTTGCGTCGCAGCACCCACGAAGCCAGGGGCAACAAGATGACCAAGGCCACAGCCCAGCGCAAAAAATTGAGCGTGATGGGCGGCACCAGGGTGCTGACCAGACGGCCCACCACCGCATTGCCTGCCCACAGCAAAGGAGGGACCGTCAGCAACAAGGCGGTCAGGGGCGAGAGTTTCTGAGTCATGCGCCAATGTAGCGGCATTCGGGTTTTCCCGCTGTCGCCAAACTGTCCCCATTCTCCGCTCGGGGACACGATTCGTGGCAAAGTGTCTCGTCTGAAACCACTATTCCAACAGGAGAACACGATGAGCCTTGCAGTCCAAATTGACCAAAACGGCGGTCCCGAAGTCATGAAACTGGTCGACGTGACCGTGGGTGAGCCCGGCCCGGGCGAGATCCGAATCCGCCACAAGGCCATTGGCCTGAACTTCATTGACGTGTACCAGCGCGGTGGTTTGTACCCACTGCCCATGCCGCTCAAGCTGGGCATGGAGGGTTCGGGCGTGGTCGAAGCCGTGGGCGAGGGCGTGACGCACCTGCAAGTGGGCGACCGCGCAGCCTACGCCAGCCAGCCACCTGGCAGCTATTGCGAAGTGCGTGTAATGCCCGCCAAGTGTGTGTGCAAGCTGCCCGATGCCATTTCGTTCGAAACCGGCGCGGCCATGATGCTCAAGGGTTTGACGGCCCAATACCTGCTCAAGCGCACGCTGCCCCAGGGTGGCATCCAAGCCGGTGACTTTGTGCTCTTCCATGCCGCCGCCGGTGGTGTGGGCTTGATCGCTTGCCAGTGGGCCAAGGCCCTGGGACTGCGCTTGATTGGCACCGCAGGCAGCGACGCCAAGTGCGCACTGGCTTTGGCCAACGGCGCGGAGTTTTGCATCAACTATTCGACCGAAGATTTCCAGGCCAAGGTCAAAGAAATCACCGGCGGCAAGGGTGTGAAAGTGGTGTACGACTCGGTGGGCAAAGACACTTGGGACAAGTCACTCGACTGCCTGGCACCCTTTGGTTTGATGGCCAGTTTTGGCAATGCCTCAGGCCCTGTGGCCCCGTTTGCCCCTGGCATTTTGGGCCCCAAGGGTTCGATCTATGTGACGCGCCAGACCTTGTTCAGCCACATCACCACCCGTGAAAACACGCAAGAGATGGCCGACGATTTGTTTGAAGCCGTGACCAGTGGCAAAGTGACGATCCACATCGACCAGACCTTCCCGCTGGCGCAAATCCAGGACGCGCACATCGCCTTGGAAGCCCGCAAAACCACGGGTTGCACCATCATCACTTTGTGATGCTGTTTGGGCGCGGTGTGAGGTGGCGCTCTGTGGGAGCGGCACCCTCGCCGCGATAGGGCCTTCGCAGTCCGCGAGTCATCGCCCCGAGGGCGGGGCTCCTACACAAGAAAATGGGCACTCAACCGAGCGCCCATTTTTTTACAGGTGACACCCTGACCCCAAAGGGCAGGGTGTTCATGGTGTCCATCAAGCCGCCAACTTGACCTTGGGCGCGAGGGTTTCCAGCGCATCGCTCAGTTGCTGCAGCGTGCGCGGCACTTGGTGCCATTTGTCCAGGCCAAACAAGCCCAGGCGGAAGGTGCGGAAGTCGGCGGGTTCGTCGCATTGCAGCGGCACGCCAGCGGCGGTTTGCAGGCCCAGCGCCAAGAACTTCTTGCTGCTTTGGATCTCGGGGTCGGTGGTGTAGCTGACCACCACACCGGGGGCTTCAAAGCCGGATGCTGCCACGCTGGGAAAGCCATGTGTCAGAAGCAGGTCGCGCACTTGGCTGCCCAAGGCCATTTGTTCTTCGCGCACTTTGGCAAAGCCGTAGGCTTCGGTCTCCAGCATGGTTTCTTGCAGACGCTGCAGGGCATCCGTGGGCAAAGTGGTGTGGTAGATGTGGCCACCGCCTTCGTAGGTTTCCATCACTTGCAGCCACTTTTTCAGGTCCATCGCAAAGGTGGTGCTGGTGGTGCTGTCAATCGCCTGGCGGGCGCGCTCGCTCAGCATGACCATGGCGCAGCAAGGCGAGCTGCTCCAGCCTTTTTGCGGCGCGCTGATCAGCAGGTCCACGCCGGTGGCTTGCATGTCCACCCACATGGCGCCCGAGGCGATGCAGTCCAGCACAAAAAGGCCGCCCACGGCATGCACCGCATCGGCCACGGCCTTCAGGTAGCCGTCAGGCAGCATCATGCCGGCGGAGGTTTCCACATGGGGTGCAAACACCAAAGCGGGTTTTTCAGCGGCAATGGCGGCCGTCACTTCGGCAATCGGGGCGGGTGCCCAGGCGGCTTGAGAGCCTTCGGCGATGCGGCGGGCCTTGAGGACGGTGTGGCTTTTGGGGATTTGGCCCATGTCAAAAATTTGCGTCCAGCGGTAGCTGAACCAGCCGTTGCGTATGACCATCACATGTTGGTTGGTCGCGAATTGGCGGGCCACCGATTCCATGCCGAAAGTGCCGCTGCCGGGCACCAGGGCAACCGAGTGCGCGCCGTAGACGGTTTTGAGCATGCGCGAGATGTCGGTCATCACGCCGCCAAAACGCTTGGACATGTGGTTCAGGGCGCGGTCGGTGTAGACCACAGAAAATTCGAGCAGACCATCGGGGTCAATTTGGGGCAGCAATCCGGGCATGGAAGTCTCCTTTTTTTCAATCAGGGGGCCAGCTTACCCGAGTTTGGGGTGCTTTGGGTGTCGGCCGTTGGGCGGGGAGGGTGTCTCACCACCCGCTGATTTTGACACTGTGGTCAGCGATGTGGCTTTGAGACTCTGGTGAAGTGCTGGCCCAGTCCACCACATCCAGCCCATCCTCCAGCGAGGCCAAAGCTTGCCGAAAAGGCGTGAGGTCGAGGGCAGGGCTGTTCATGGGGCTATTGTCAGAAGCCAGCAAGTTCGGGTCAACGCCCGCGGCGCACGCGCAGGATTTCGTCCAGGATCAACAGCGCCGCGCCCACGCTGATGCCGGCATCGGCCACGTTGAAGGCCGGAAAGTGCCAGGTGCCCCAGTAAAAGTCCAGGAAATCGACCACATAACCGTACAGCAGGCGGTCAATCACGTTGCCTATCGCCCCGCCCAAAATCAGCGAGATGGCCAAGCTGAAGAGTTTTTGACCGGGGTGCGAGCGCAGCATCCAGACCATGAATATGGCCGCTGCTACGCCAATGCCCGTGAAAAACCAGCGTTGCCAGCCGCCCGCTCCGGCCAAAAACGAGAAGGCTGCGCCGTGGTTGTGCACCCGCACCAGGTTAAAAAACGAGGTGATGGGCGTGCTGTCGCCCAGTTGAAAAACGCCCAATACCAACACCTTGGTGAACTGGTCGAGCACCAGCACCAAGAGGGCGATGCCCAGCCAAAGCGCCATGCCAGAGCTTTTGCTGGCGCCGCTTTTCCCGAATTTTTTAGAGCTGGCCATGGGTTTGCCTTGTATTTTGAAAGGTGTCAGGCCACTTGGCGGGTTTCGCCAGCGCCGTGCAGGTTGCTCACGCAGCGCCCGCAAATCGTGGGGTGAGCGGCGTCTTGGCCCACGTCTTCAGCATAGTGCCAGCAGCGCTCGCATTTCGTGGCTTGGCTGGCGGCCACTTGCACGGCCAGGGCGTCGCCTGCTTGCAAAGTCACTTTGGAGGTGATGAACACGAACTTGATGTCTGCGCCCAAGCTGGCCAGCAGGGCGTGGTCAGCGGCGGGTGCAGTCAAAGTGATTTCGGCTTGCAGCGATGCGCCCACTTGGCCTGCAACACGCAGGTTTTCGATGTCTTTGTTGGCCAGATCGCGGATTTCGCGGATGCGGCTCCATTTGGCCAACAGTGCTTCATCGGCCGCGCCCAAGTCGCTGAAGGTTTCCATGAAGATGGATTCCGATGTGCCGAATGTGCCCCAAGCTTCTTCGGCCGTGAACGACAAGAACGGCGCCATCCAGCGCAGCATGCCGTGGGTGATGCGGTAGAGCGCCGTTTGTGCGCTGCGGCGGGCCAGCGACTTGGGGGCTGTGGTGTACAGGCGGTCTTTCAGCACGTCCAGATAAAACGCGCCCAGGTCTTCCGAGCAATAAATTTGCAGCTTGGAGACCACGGGGTGGAATTCGTACATGTCGAAGTGGGCGCGGATGTCGGCTTGCAGCTGCGCGGCGCGGGCCAGCGCAAAGCGGTCGATTTCGAGCAGTTGGTCGTCGGGCACGGTGTCGTTTGCGGGGTCGAAGTCGCTCACGTTGGCCATCAAGAAGCGCAGGGTGTTGCGCACGCGCCGGTACGAGTCCACCACGCGGGCCAGGATCTTGTCGTCGATGTTGAGGTCGCCCGAGTAGTCGGTGCTGGCCACCCACAGGCGCACGATTTCTGCGCCCATTTTGGAGGTGATGGTTTGCGGGTCGACCGTGTTGCCCAGCGACTTGCTCATCTTGCGGCCTTGGCCGTCGGTGGCAAAGCCGTGCGTCAGCAGGCCCCGGTAAGGGGCGCGGCCATACAAGGCGCAGCCCAGCAGCAGCGAGCTGTGGAACCAGCCGCGGTGCTGGTCGTGGCCTTCCAGATACAGGTCGGCTTCAGGGCCCTCGGCATGGAAGGGCGACACGCCGTAAGCGTCTTTGTGGCTGGTGCGCAGCACATGCTGGAAGGTGGAGCCGGAGTCGAACCAGACTTCCAGAATGTCGGTGCTCTTGGTGTAGCTGGGCGCGTCGGCTGCACCCAAAATCTCTTCCACCGTCACGCGGCTCCAGGCTTCGATGCCGCCTTTTTCCACAATGTCCGCCGCTTGGTCCAGGATGGCCATGGTGTTGGGGTGCAGTTCGCCCGAGTCCTTGTGCAGAAAGAAGGGCACGGGCACGCCCCAGCTGCGCTGGCGCGAGATGCACCAGTCAGGGCGGTTGGCGATCATGTCACGCAGGCGGGTTTTGCCGTTTTCGGGGTAAAACTGGGTTTGCTCGATCGCGTCAAGCGCCAGCTGGCGCAGGGTCTTGGGCGCTTTGTCTTGGGTGAATACGCCCTCACCCTCGTCCATGCGCACAAACCATTGGGCGGCAGCGCGGTAGATGACAGGGGTTTTGTGACGCCAGCAGTGCGGGTAGCTGTGGGTGATTTCCACCGTGGCCATCAGGCGGTCGCTTTGGCCCAGCACCTCGATCACGCGGGCACAGGCTTTCCAGATGTGCTGGCCGCCGAAGAAAGGCAGCTCTTCGGCGTACACGCCATTGCCTTGCACCGGGTTGAGGATGTCGTCGTAGGCCAAGCCGTTGGCGATGCAGGAGTTGAAATCGTCCACGCCGTAGGCGGGGGACGAGTGCACGATGCCGGTGCCGTCGGTGGCGGTCACGTACTCGGCCAGGTACAGCGGCGATGGGCGGCGGTAGCTGTATGGGCCACCTTCGTCAGCGCTCACAGTGTCATAAAGCGGGTGGCGGAACACCAGGCCGCGCAACTTTTCGCCCACAGCGGTGGCGATCACAGAGCCTTCGAGCTTGTAGCGCTCCAGGCATTTTTCGACCAGGCTGGCGGCCAGCATCAGCACGCCGCGTGGCGTGTCGACCAGAGCGTATTCCAGCTCGGGGTGGGCGTTGAGCGCTTGGTTGGCGGGAATCGTCCAGGCGGTGGTGGTCCAGATGACGGCAAAGGCCTTTTTGCTGCCCTCGCCAGGCAGTTGGGCCAGGCCAAAGGCTGCAGCCAGCGCAGCGGTGTTGTCGGCTTCAAAGGCCACGTCCAGCGTGTCGCTCTTTTTGTCGGCGTATTCGATCTCGAATTCGGCGAGCGATGAGCCGCAGTCAAAGCACCAGTAAACGGGTTTGAGGCCGCGGTAAACAAAGCCGCGTTCGATCACGCGTTTGAAGGCGCGGATTTCACCGGCTTCGTTGGCGAAGTCCATGGTGCGGTAAGGACGCTCCCAGTCGCCGAGCACGCCCAGGCGTTTGAAGTCTTCGCGTTGCTGGCCGATTTGCTCGGTGGCAAAGGCGCGGCTTTTGGCCTGCATGTCGTCACGGCTGAGCTTGCGGCCGTGCAGTTTTTCAATCGCGTTTTCGATGGGCAAGCCGTGGCAGTCCCAGCCGGGGATGTATTGCGCATCAAAGCCCGCCAATTGCTTGGACTTGACGATCATGTCCTTGAGCACTTTGTTGAGCGCGTGGCCGATGTGCAGCTTGCCGTTGGCATAGGGCGGGCCGTCGTGCAGCACGAACAGTGGGGCACCTTGGCGGGCAGCGCGCAGTTTTTTGTACAAACCACCGTCGTTCCACTCGCTCACCCAGCCCGGCTCGCGCTTGGGCAGGTCGCCGCGCATCGGGAAGGGGGTGTCCATCATGTTGATGCGGGTGTCGGGGTTCTGGGTTTTGTCGGTCATGGTGCGTCAAGTCGAGAGGGCTTCGACAAGCTCAGCCCGAGCGGCGGGCCGTTCGGAGAGATCAAGAGGGGGTGGGCCGTTGAGGTCGTTCGCCCTGAGCCTGTCGAAGGCGGCAAACGAGGGCCAGAGCGTCAAATTCGGTCGCGGGTGGTTTGGCGGCTGGTTTCACCATGACGCGAAGCAAACCACGCCTGTGCGTCATCACAGTCTTTGGCGATGCCTTTTGTCAGGGCGTCCAGACCGTCGTATTTGAGCTCGTCGTGTAATTTATGCAGCAAGTCCACCCGGATGATTTTACCGTAGCCCCCCTCGGCCCCCAGATGGGCGGGCCAGTCGAAGGCATGGGTCTCCAGCAGCACCTGTCCGCCGTTCACATCATTCGGGTCGAGTGAAGGGCGTATGCCCAGGTTGGCGACACCCTTTAAGGGCTGATCGGCCAGGCCATGCACCTGAACCACAAAGATGCCGCTGGCGGCCGGTTTGCGGTGCGCAAAACGCAAATTCAGGGTGCGAAAACCGTCGCCTGCGCCTTGCGCCGTGGCGGCCAATTCGCGGCCCAGCTTGCGCCCGTGCACCACATGGCCGCTGATGCTGTAGGGTCGGCCCAGCAGAGCTTGCACAGCGGGCAGGTCACCTTTGGCCAAGGCATCGCGCACGGCCGAGCTGGACACGCGCAGACCGCGCACTTCGTAGCTGTTCATGCGGGCCACGTCAAAGCCCAGGTGTTGCCCTGCAGCGTCGAGCATGGCGTAGTCGCCCGCGCGTTGAGCGCCAAAGCGGAAATCATCCCCCACCAACACATAGCGAACGCCCAGACCACGCACCAAGACCTGCTGGATGAAGTCATCTGGCGACTGGCTGGCCAGTCGGGTATCAAAGGGCAGGACCACCACTTGGTCGACACCGCAGCGCTCGAGCTCTTGCAGTTTGTCGCGCAAGGTGGCAATGCGGGCGGGAGCCAGTTCTGGCTTGTTCAGAGCCTTGGCAAAGTAATCACGGGGGTGGGGCTCGAAGGTCATCACGCAGCTGGGCACGCTGCGGTGCGCGGCTTCGCTGCGCAAGAGGGCCAGCATGGCCTGGTGGCCACGGTGCACGCCATCGAAGTTGCCAATGGTCAGGGCGCATGCGGGAGCCAAGTTGGGGTGGTGGAAGCCTCGGAAAACCTTCATGTCGCTGCTCGTGTCCTGCCTGTGGGCTGGGCCAGGGTCCAGCTTTCACGGTTTTGTCAATGTAAGAAGGTATATTGTGACTCAGCCCGATCCCTCTGGCCGTTGCATAAGCCGCATCCAGCAGGATCGAGACGGAACTTTTCGTGTCAGTGGTTTTTTAAACTGTGGGATGGAGGCGTCTGTGAAGGTTTTGAAACTCTCGGCCCAAGGCTTGCCGCAATCGTGGATCACGCTGGAGCAGGCGGTCACCCATTACGCGGCTGACGAGGTGCGCTGGGAAGCCGGCCAGCAAGTGGCCGTTTTCCACGGCGGCCACAACGCGCGCACGGGTCAGCAATCCATCATCACCGTCAACAGCATCATCGGCACGCAGGGCGTGCCCCGCATCAATCCTTTTGACATGCGTTCGGGTTTGACCAACCCCAAGTTGTTCGTGCGCGATCGCAATGTTTGCGCTTATTGCGGCGGGCATTTCCACGAATCGGTGTTGACCCGCGAACACATCGTGCCCCTGTTCCAAAACGGCCCCGACCACTGGATGAACGTGGTCACGGCCTGCCGCTCTTGCAACCACCGCAAAAGCAGCCGCACACCCGAGCAAGCCAACATGCCTTTGCTCTACACGCCCTATGTACCCAGCCTGTGGGAAGACTTTATTTTGCGCAACCGCCGCATCCTGAGTGATCAGATGGCGTTTTTGATGGCACATGTTCCCAAAAGCTCGCGCTTGATGGTGTAAGTGTTGTTGCTGGGGGTCAACCAGCTGCCGCTTGGGCGTTGCAAAATATCTTGCATGATTTTTGAATACCAAAGGTATCATTTTATGATCTGTTGGCATTCAGGAGAAAGATCTTGCAAGCACGTATTTTTGTACCCTCTTTGGGGCGTTCAGGATCCGGTCTCTCGTCCGCCAAGGGCCAAAGTCGTAGTGCCGCTGCCGAATTACAAGATGGGCCGGCACCCTCACGAGTTGATCGCCGTCAAGCTTTGATGGCCTGCGTCTGTGGGGCATGGTGGATGCCCACTGTGGGGGCGCAGGCGGCTTCTTCCAACCGATCAGCAGTCGCATTCAAGGAAGTGCAACTGGCCCTTGTCTGGAGCCCCACGCGGTCGCCCCATGGTTTTTTGGTGAGTGAAAAATTTGACGGTGTGCGGGCCGTCTGGGACGGCCAGGTTTTGCGCTTTCGCAGCGGTCGTCTCATCTCGGCCCCGGCATGGTTCACATCGGCCTTGCCCCGGCAGCCTCTGGATGGTGAACTTTGGATGGGGCGTGGCACGTTTGACCGCTTGTCGGGCGTTGTTCGGCAAAGCGTGCCGAACGACGAGGCATGGCGTGCGGTGAAGTACCTGATTTTTGATGCCCCGGGGCATGTCGCCGCCTATGCAGAAAGGGCACGGGCTGTGCAATCGACATTGGCTGCAGCCCGAGTGCCCTGGTTGGTGCCGGTGGGCCATCAAACGGTGAAAGACGCGCAAGAGATGCAAAGCTTGTTGGCCCATACCGTGCGTCAGGGCGGTGAAGGCTTGATGCTGCACAGGGCGGATGCCTTGTGGCAATCCGGGCGAAGCGATGCTTTGTACAAGTTCAAACCTGACTTGGACGAAGAAGGTTTGGTGGTAGGGCATCAACCGGGCAAGGGTCGGTTGACGCACCAGACGGGGGCCTTGCTGTTGGAAACCCCGCAAGGTCAGCGATTTGCTTTGGGTTCTGGCTTGAGTGACGCCCTGCGCCGTGAACCGCCACCTGTGGGGACTTGGGTGACTTACCGTTACCAAGACCGCACACCTTCAGGATTGCCCCGATTTGCCAGCTTTGTGAGGGTGCGTGATCCGGAGTGAACCCTGCCCGAACCCCGAATGCCGGTGCCCCGACCCTGCCCGTGTGGACACAGGCAGCAAGTCGGTCGACCCACTCAGGCGAAAACGCCTGCTGTGTCCTGCATGCGGGCCGACACTTCACCCAACTGGTGCAGGGTGTCGCCAAAGGTCATGTCCAGCTGCGTCAATTTCTTGAAGTAATGGCTGGCGATGTACTCGTCTGTCACAGCGATGCCGCCATGCAGCTGCACAGCCTGCTGGCCGATGAAGCGCATGGACACGCCCAGCTGGTACTTGGCACGGGCCAAAGCGCGGCGGCGCTCGTCGGCAGGTGCATGCAGTTTCAAGCTGGCGTAGTAGCTCATGGAGCGGCCCAGCTCCAGCTGCATCTTCATGTCGGCCACGCGGTGGCGCAGGGCCTGGAAACTGGCGATGTTCACGCCGAACTGTTTGCGGGTGTTCATGTAATCCACGGTGATGGCCAAGGTCTTGTCCATCACGCCCACGGCTTCGGCGCAGGTACAGGCGATGCCGATGTCCACGGCCTCTTCCAAAGCGGTCAAGCCGTTCAGGGTGATCAGCTGGGCGGGGGCTTGGTTCAGCAACACCTCGGCAGCGCGAGAGCCGTCTTGCGTGCCATAGGCCTGAGTGCTCACGCCGCTGGCGCTGCGTTCGACCAAAAATAAAGCGATTTGGCCGTTCACGGTAGCTGGCACCACGAAGGCGTCGGCTTGGTCGCCAATGGCCACCACGCTCTTGGTGCCGCTCACGGTCCATGTGCCGCCCGATTCGGTGGCAACGGTTGCGCAGCGGTCCAGTTGGTAACGGGCACCGCGCTCTTGCTGCGCCAGCACCACGATGGCTTCGCCTGCAGCCATGCGCGGCAGCCAAGCGGCTTGCAGGGCTGCAGGGGCGTGGGTTTGCAGTGTGGCGCTGCAAATCAGGGTTTGGGTCAGGGGTTCGAGCACGATGCCGCGGCCGAGTTCTTCCATGGTGACCATGGCTTCTGTGGGGCCCATGCCCATACCGCCGTTGTCTTCGTTCACATACAAGCCCGTCAGGCCCAATTCGGCCAACTCGTTGTAGGCGGCGCGGTCAAAACCACCCGCAGCCACGATGGCGCGGCGGCGGTCAAAGTCATAGCCCTTGTCCACCCATTTGCGCACCGCGTCACGCAGTTGTTCTTGGTCGTCAGAAAAATCGAAATCCATGTGTGTCTCCTTAACCCAGAACTGTCTGGGCGACGATGTTGCGTTGAACTTCGTTGCTGCCGCCGTAAATGGTGGTCTTGCGCATGTTGAAGTAATTGGCCGCCAGCGGTGCGTTGGCCAACACACCCCCCGGGAAGTTGCCTTGCCAGCCAGCGTCCATGGCTTCGAAGATGAAGGGCAGGGCAAAGGGGCCTGCGGCTTGCATCATCAGCTCTGTGTAGCGCTGCTGAATTTCGCTGCCCCTGATCTTGAGCAGGCCTGCGATGTCGAGCGAGTTCTTGCCCGACTTTTCGGCGGACAGCACGCGCAGCACCAGCATTTCGAGGGCTACGATGTCCACTTCGAGCTTGGCGATTTCGTCACGGAAGCGCAGGTCGTCGTATACGCCTTCGGCTTTGGCGATGCGTTTCAAACGCTCGAGTTCGCGCTTGGCGCGGTTCACGTCGGCGATGTTGGTGCGCTCGTGAGCCAACAGGTGCTTGGCGTAGTTCCAGCCCTTGTTTTCTTCGCCCACCAAGTTTTCGGCGGGCACTTCGACATTGTCAAACCAGACTTCGTTGACCTCGCACTCGCCGTCCAGCAGCTTGATGGGGCGCACGGTGATGCCGGGCGACTTCATGTCGATCAGCAAGAAAGAGATGCCGGTTTGCGGTTTGCCTTCGTTGCTGGTGCGCACCAGGCAGAAAAGCCATTCGCCGTACTGGCCCAAGGTGGTCCAGGTTTTTTGGCCGTTGACGATGTATTTGTCGCCCACGCGTTCGGCGCGGGTTTTGAGCGAGGCCAGGTCCGAGCCAGAGCCCGGCTCGCTGTAACCCTGGCTCCACCAGACTTCGCCGCTGGCGATGCCGGGCAAAAAGCGCTGCTGCTGCTCGGCATTGCCAAAGGCCATGATCACGGGGGCCACCATCACCGGGCCAAAGGGCACCACGCGGGGGGCACCAGCCAGAGCACATTCTTCTTCGAACAAATGCTTTTGCACGGCAGTCCAGCCTGGGCCGCCAAACTCTGTGGGCCAGCCCCAACCCAGCCAGCCTTTTTTGCCCAAAATTTTGGCCCAACGCTGCATGTCTTCACGCGTCAGGCGCATGGCACTGTGCACTTTTTGTGAAAGGTCGGCGGGCAAGTTGTCCTTGACCCAGTTGCGGATCTCGTCGCGGAACGCGAGTTCATCGGGGGTGAATGCCAAATCCATGGGGGAAATTCTCCGTTGGGGTAAGTGTTATTTGTAGCGCTGTGCCAACAAAATCAAACGACCGTGCTTTTTATCACGCTACAGGGGCGCGACCATGTCCTTGGAGCGACAAACAAGGGTTTGCATGGGGTGTGCAGGGATAATTCGCGCTCTCATGAAAAACATCGTCATTTTGATTTCAGGTTCGGGCTCCAACATGGGGGCGATCTTGCGTGCCGCCGAGCAGGAGCGCTGGGCCGAGCGCTTGAAGGCACGGGTGGCTGCCGTGATCAGCAACAAGGCCGATGCCCAAGGCTTGGTCTTGGCTCATGCGCAAGGCGTGACCACGGCCGTGCTGGACCACAAGGTGTTTGCCAGCCGCGAAGCGTTTGACGAGGCTTTGAGGGTTCAGATTGACCAGTTCTCGCCCAGTCTTGTGGTTTTGGCCGGTTTCATGCGCATCTTGACGCCGGGTTTTGTAGCGCACTATGCCGGGCGCTTGCTCAACATTCACCCCTCTTTGTTGCCTGCTTTTCCGGGGCTGAACACGCACCAGCGGGCCATCGATGCCGGTTGCCAATTTGCCGGAGCCACGGTGCACCAGGTCACGGCAGATCTGGACCACGGACCGATTTTGGCGCAGGCGGTGGTCCCAGTGCTGGCCGATGACACAGCAGATGTGCTGGCTGCCCGTGTTTTGTCGCAAGAGCACCTGATTTACCCGCGAGCTGTTGCAGCGTTTTGTCGTTGAAGGTGTGGATTTGCCTGCTGGATGAGCTTGGCAAGCACGCTGCCTTCAAGTGGCGGTGTCCTTTTTCCAGTCCCGTATCCCGGCATGGAAGCTGCCCAGAGGGGGTAAAAATGCCTGCTCAGTTGGACTCACACCAAGGCTGCGTACACCAAGTCCCTGAAAAGTGGCCGGTAGTAATCCCTTTGGTTGGGTGCCTGGACCATCAGCATGGCGTACATGTCGAGCGCCGGGTCCACAAAAAACGTGGTGCCCGCAATGCCGCCCCAGTAATAAAGCCCCACCGAGCCAGGCACAGGCGACAGGCCCAAATGGGTGCGCACCGCAAACCCCAGACCAAAGCCGTGGCCGGGTGGCAGCAAGGTGCCGTCGGACGGCGTGCCGCCCAAATGGTCGGCGGTCATGTAGTCCACCGTGTGGGGGCCAAGCAGGCGCACACCATCCAATTCGCCCCGGTTGCGCAGGCACTGCAAAAAGCGGGTGTAGTCCATGGCGGTGGACATCAACCCGCCGCCGCCGCCTTCCATGGCGGGCACTTGGCGCGGCTCCAGCACTTTCATGGGCACGCCGCCGTCGGGATCGTGCGCAAAGGGCTCGGCAATGCGGTGCTGCTGCTCGGGCGGCACGGCAAAACCGGTGTCTACCATGCCCAGCGGGCCAAAGATTTCGGCTTGCAAAAAAACGCCCAAACCTTGCCCACTGACCACCTCGACCAGCCGCCCCAGTACATCGGTGGCGCGGCTGTAGGCCCACACGGTGCCGGGCTGAAACTGCAGCGGCACACCAGCCAGCGTTTGAGAAAACTCGGCATTGGTGCGCTCGCGTGAGGCGATCTTCACCGCGCCGTATTGGCGCTGCACCGACGAGTCACCCAAAAATTCATAGGTCAACCCCGCTGTGTGGCGCAGCAGGTCTTGCACCGTGGCGGGGTTGCGCACCGGCTCCAGCCCGCTGACCGTGGCCACTTGCTGGTTCGCATACTCAGGCAACCAGCGGCTGACCGGGTCGCTCAAGAGCAACTGCCCACGTTCCACCAGCATCATCACCGCCACCGACACGACCGGCTTGGTCATGGAATAGATGCGGAAGATGCTGTCGGTCTGCATGGGCGTGCTTGTGCCGGGGCCTTGATGGCCCACGGCTTCGAACAAGCCGATCTGCCCGCGCCGAGCAATCATGGCCACCGCGCCGGGTAACCTGCCGCTGGCCACTTCGCGGCGCAGCACGTCCATCAGGCGCTGTGTGCGCTCGGGGCACAGGCCCACGTCAGCGGGTTGGGCGTGGGCAAGAGGGGTGTGGTTGGTCATCGGGTGCTCCAGAACAGAAGCGATTTGTACACCCAGGTGAAGCGAAGGGGTATCACCTTTTGTTCACTGGCCTTTTTTGGAGTGACAAACCATCCAATAGGATTCATTTCAGTGCGTCATGGCGTGGGCGCAATGCTCACCGAGAAAACGATTTCCTCGGGCTGACCCACCGACAGGTACTGAACCGTCAAGGGGTTCAAAGACTTGACTGCACTGGCTCGGCTCATCCACTCGGATTGACGCGGGTTGCGGGGCTCATCGTCTTGCGCGACTGTTCGCAGGCGGTACACAGCAGGCTGACCAGGTTCCAAGTCCTTGAACAAGCTCATGCCCATGGTGAATGTGCGACCTTGGTATGTGGCTGTTCGCGTGAGTCCACCGGTCAAGGTGGGGTCGTTGTCCGGAGACGGTTCTTGTTTGATTTGCACATTCACACGCTCGTTGAAAAGAACTTTGTGTTGGTCCTTGTTGTCACAGGCCACCTGTGTCCGCGAGTCGCGTGACTTGGGTGGGTTGCCGCCAAAGCAGCGGTAATGGACTTCGCCTTTGATCTGAAAGCTGTGCGTTTCGGGGGGCGCAGCTGGTTTCTGGGCGCAGACGGCCGATGCGAAGCCAAGGGCAGCACTGGCAAAGAGGAACGGTTTGAGCATGTTAAGTCTTGGGTATCGGTGGAGTTGGTTCATTTCAAAGAATTCGTCATTTTTATTTTTATTGGAGTTCTAAAGAGCTCATCAACATCCAAAAATGATTCTTATAAGGCGTACTTGGATGACTTGCGAAGCTTTCTGGTGAAAGCAAAAAAACACCTGGCAGTCGCGATGGTCTGAGTCGCCTGGGCGTCATCGGCCTCAACCTTGGCGCAGTGCGAGCCTTGCTAGACTGAATTCATGCGCATTTCAGAACTCTCTGCCAAGACCCAGGTGTCGGTGCACCGCTTGCGGCGGTACGAGGCCGATGGCCTCATTGAAAGCCAGCGGTTGCCCAACGGCTACCGCGTGTACGACGAGAAAACCCTCAAGCACGTCATCTTCATCGCCATGTCGCGGGAGATGGGGTTCTCGCTGCCCTTGATTGCCGAGTATGTGCCGCGCTTCAAAGCGGGCAAGTTGTCAGCGCAAGACATGATCGACGCGATCCTGGCGCGTGTGGCCGAGATTGACCAGCTCATGAACGAGCAACAAGCACTTCGCCAAAAACTGATGGACCACATCGGGTGGTTCAAAACCCAAGCCAGGAGAAAACCATGAGTCCATTGGAGATGCTGAAAAAAATCAACGCCATGGCCGAATTCAACCGCTGGTGCGGCATCGAGGTGACGGTGGCCGAACCCGGCTTTGTGGAAATCCAGATGCCCTGGCGTGCAGAGGTGGGTCAGTACTCGGGTTATTTGCACGCAGGCTTGATCGGCACACTCATCGACACCGCCTGCGGCTTTGCGGCCGGGACGGTGGCGGGGCCGAATTTGTTGGCCGCCAACTTTTCAGTCAACTGCTTGCGCCCCGCTGTGGGTCAAAAATTCATTGCCCGAGCGCGGGTGGTCAAGCCCGGCAAAACGCAGGTGTTCACCAGCTGTGATTTGTTTGCGGTGGATGCAGAAGGCGAGAAGCTGGTCGCGAACGGTCAGACTTTGCTGACTGTGGTGCAGACTGCTTGAGGTGTGTGGCCAAAGTGGCGGGTCAGCGTGACCTGCTCCAAAGCGCCATCCCCCGCTGCGCCTTGCTCGCATCGCTGGGAACCAGCATCACGGTGCCTTGGGGTGTCTGGCGCAGCACATCGGCCAGTGCCAGCAGGGCCTCTTCTGGGCCACTCAAAAGTTCCAGTTCCAGCTCCAGCAGCGGCTCGCTCAGGTCGGTGCCGGGCACATGGATGCGGCCTTGGTCCAGCGCCACTTCGATCTGCGCGCCGGCATGGGCGATGACCCAGCGCTGGCGCTCAAAGTCGGTGCAAAACAAGGCGCGCAAGGTCGGGCGCAAAGCCATCAGGTCTTGTGCCAACGCGGCGTCATCCACCAGGGGGTCGAACTGCAACGCTCCCGGCGTGGTCGGGCCTTCCCACTCTAGCCGACGCGACAGGCCGTTTTGGCTTTGGCCTGTGGTTTTGACGGTCAGCAGCCATTGCTCACCCGCGAGCCGCTCTCGCACGGCCATGCGGCGCTGCTGCAGGGCCAGTTCGGGCGTGTCGAAATAGGTGTTGAGCAAGCGTTGTGTGTCACCCGTTTGCGTCAGCAGTGGGTGGGCCAGCAGGCGCGGAAGATCAGGCGCTGAGAGGCTGAGTTTGAGTTCGGTTTCCATGGGCTAAGGGCGGGGTCAGGGGGCTTGTCGGGGCTGATGCCGCCGACCTACAAGCGGTTTTTATGCCTGACCTTCAGGCAAAGCGCTTGCGCAAATACGCCACGATCTCGGTCGAGTCCTGCAGCCACCGTGTTTGGCCATTGGCTTCGGTGATTTGCAGGCAAGGCACTTTGGTGGCCCCGCTGCCTTGCAGCAAGGCGTCGCGGTTGGCGGTGTGATGTTGCGCATCGCGCTTTTCAATCGGCAGCGACAAGCGGCGCATTTCCTGGCGCACCTTGATGCAAAACGGGCAGGTGCTGAACTGGTACAGCGCCAGGCTTTGGCACTGTTGGTCCACGCGGGCTTGCGCCGCAGCTTCGCGGACCACGCCAGTGGGTTGTGTCAGGCGTTCTTTGAGCAGCATGACGGGGCCGAGCACGATGCGAAGGGTTCGGAAGAAAGTACGGATCACGGTTTTCATAGGTGCTTGAAATTTCAAAAGTGGTTGCATTAATAGGTGTGGGAGCCCCGCCCTCGGGGCGATGTCTGGTGCTCTGCGAAGCGCCATCGCGGCAAGGGCGTCGCTCCTACAAAAAAAGTGAATGCAAACATCATCGGGCCTGATCAAAAGAGCAAACGCGCCAAGTAGTGGCCCGTGAAGCTGGCCTTGTTTTTGGCCAGCTGCTCGGGCGTGCCTTCGCCCAGCACCGTGCCGCCGCCCGCACCCCCTTCCGGCCCCATGTCGATCAGCCAGTCGGCGGTTTTGATGACGTCGAGGTTGTGCTCGATGATGACGATGGTGTTGCCCGCATCGCGCAGCTGGTGCAGCACTTTGAGGAGCAAATCGATGTCGGCAAAGTGCAGGCCGGTGGTGGGTTCGTCCAGGATATAGAGCGTGCGGCCGGTGTCGCGCTTGGACAGCTCCAGCGCAAGCTTGACGCGCTGCGCTTCGCCGCCAGACAGGGTGGTGGCGCTTTGGCCCAGGCGGATGTAGGTCAGGCCCACGTCGAGCAGGGTTTGCAACTTGCGGGCGATGTTGGGCACGGCGTTGAAAAATGCATGAGCCGTTTCCACCGTCATGTTCAAAATCTGCGCGATGTTCTGACCCTTGTATTGCACTTCGAGCGTTTCGCGGTTGTAGCGCATGCCGTGGCACACGTCGCAGGGCACGTACACGTCGGGCAAAAAGTGCATCTCCACTTTCACCATGCCGTCGCCTTGGCAGGCTTCGCAGCGGCCACCACCGGACGATGCGCTCACGTTGAAGCTGAATCGTCCGGGGCCGTAGCCACGCTCACGGGCAGCGGGCACTTCGGCCATCAGCTCGCGGATGTGGGTGAACAGGCCCGTGTAGGTGGCGGGGTTGCTGCGCGGCGTGCGGCCAATGGGCGACTGGTCGACGTTGATGACTTTGTCGAAGTGCTCCAGGCCCAAGATGGCTTCGTGCGCGGCAGCCTCGTCGTGTGCACGGTGAATCTGGTGCGCAGCGGCGGTATACAGCGTGTCGTTGACCAGCGTCGATTTGCCTGACCCAGAGACGCCGGTCACGCAAGTGAGCAAGCCAACCGGGAACTTCACGTTCACGTTTTTCAGGTTGTTGCCCGATGCCCCGATGATCTCGATGAAGTCCTTGCCTGCCTTGTGGCGTTTGGGAATTTCGATCTTTTTGCGGCCCGACATGTACTGGCCCGTAACCGAATCGGGTGCCGCGAGGATGTCGGCGCAAGTGCCTTGTGCCATCACGCGCCCGCCGTGCACGCCCGCGCCCGGCCCCATGTCGATCACATGGTCGGCCACGCGGATCATGTCTTCGTCGTGCTCGACCACCAGCACGCTGTTGCCGATGTCGCGCAGGTGTTGCAGCGTGCCGATCAGGCGGTCGTTGTC
>JAIXOX010000073.1 GCA_027486555.1 Comamonadaceae bacterium | reverse complement strand
GTTCGATGGCAGCGAAGCGGCATGGGCAAACGGGGTGGTGCCAGAGTGGTTTATTTCAACGAAGTTCAGGGACGCATTTGGTTGTTGATCGTGTATGCCAAAGCCAAGTTTGACAACCTTCCCGCAGAATTTTTGGCTCAACTGAAATACGAGGTAGAACATGGCTAAACAACCCAAAAAACCGGTCGATGCAGAAATGGTGCAATTTCAAAATGATTTGCTCGAATCTGTACGCCAGATGAAGGCCGGCAAGGCCGCTAAAACCACGGTGGTGGAATTAACACCGGCCGCTGATGCTCGGGCCAAAGTCGGCGTCTCTCAGGTCGAGTTTGCGTCTTTGCTGGGGGTTTCTGTGCGCACCTTGCAAGACTGGGAGCAAGGCCGACGCGAGCCTTCGGGCGCAGCCAGAACCTTGTTGCGCATTGCCGCGCAATCACCCGAAGCGGTGAGACTCGCGGCGTGATTGCCTAACTTGCCGCAACAAAGACTTCGCAGCGCCTACTCGCCTCTCTTGAAACCGCGCCAGACGCCCCAAACTGTATGGCGTTTTGGTTTTTAGATCTTTTGTTTTTTACCCTGTTGAACCGCTATGAGCAAACAAACCCATGCCTTTCAGGCCGAAGTCGCGCAACTGCTGCACTTGGTCACCCATTCGCTGTACTCCAACCAAGAGATCTTTTTGCGCGAGCTGATCTCCAACGCCTCGGACGCCTGCGACAAGCTGCGCTTTGAGGCCCTCAACAACTCCGCGTTGTTCGAAGACGCGCCCGAGTTGCAGGTGCGCCTGTCGTTCGACAAAGCCGCCAAGACGCTGACCATCACCGACAACGGCATCGGCATGACGGCGCAAGAAGCCATTGACCACTTGGGCACGATTGCTAAGAGCGGCACCAAGGACTTTGTGAGCAAGCTGAGCGGCGACCAAAAGTCTGACGCGCAGTTGATCGGCCAGTTTGGCGTGGGCTTTTATTCGGGCTTCATCGTGGCCGACAAGATCACCGTCGAGACCCGCCGCGCAGGCGCCACGCCTGCCGAAGGCGTGCGTTGGATCAGCGGCGGCACGGGCGACTTTGAGGTCGAGACCATCGAGCTGCCCAAGCGTGGCACCAGCGTGATCTTGCACCTGCGCGAAGAAGCGCTGGAATACGCCAACACATGGAAGCTCAAGGAAATCGTCGGCAAATATTCTGACCACATCAGTCTGCCCATCTTGATGGAAAAGGAAGAGTGGAAAGACGGCGAGCTGATCGAGCCGAACAACGAAGAAGGTGGACGCCAGCCCGGTGGCATGGTCAAGACCGGCGAGTGGGAAACCATCAACAAAGCCAGCGCCTTGTGGACCCGCCCCAAAAAAGACATCACCGACGAGCAGTACGCCGACTTCTACAAACAGATCAGCCGCGACTTTGAAGCGCCGCTGACCTGGACGCACAACCGCGTGGAAGGCAGCACCGAATACACACAGCTGCTCTACATCCCGTCCAAGGCCCCTCAAGACCTGTGGAACCGCGACAAGAAAGCCGGCATCAAACTTTACGTCAAGCGCGTGTTCATCATGGACGACGCCGAAGCGCTGATGCCCAGCTACCTGCGCTTTGTGAAGGGCGTGGTGGACTCGGCCGACTTGCCCCTGAACGTGAGCCGCGAGCTGCTGCAAGAAAGCCGCGATGTCAAAGCCATTCGCGAAGGCTGCACCAAACGCGTGCTGTCGATGCTGGAAGATTTGGCGAAACACGACAAGGCCCCTGAGGCGACCGACGACGTCACAGACGTCCTGTCGGAAGAAGACAAAGCCAAACTCGGCCAGTATTCCAAGTTCTACGCCGAGTTCGGCGCGGTGCTCAAAGAAGGCTTGGGCGAAGACTTTGGCAACCAGGCTCGCCTGTCCAAGTTGCTGCGTTTTGCCTCATCGACCCACGACACCGTGAGCGTGAGCTTTGCCGACTACATGGCCCGCATGAAGGACGGTCAGGACGCGATTTACTACATCACTGCCGACACCCTGGCCGCCGCCAAGAACAGCCCGCAACTCGAAGTCTTCAAGAAAAAAGGCATCGAAGTGCTGCTGATGACCGACCGCGTGGACGAGTGGGCGCTGAACTTTGTGAACGAGTTTGATGGCACCCCGCTGCAAAGCGTGGCCAAGGGTGCGTTTGATCTGGGCAAGCTGCAAGACGAAGAAGAAAAGAAAGCCGCCGAAGACGCGGCCGAAACCTTCAAGCCCGTGTTGGCCAAGCTCAAAGAAGCGCTGAAAGACAAAGCCGAAGACGTGCGCGTGACCAGCCGCCTGGTGGACAGCCCCGCCTGCTTGGTCGTGACCGACGACGGCATGAGCATGCAACTGGCCCGCATGCTCAAACAAGCCGGGCAGCAAGCCCCTGAGGTCAAGCCCGTACTCGAAGTCAACCCCGAGCACGCGCTGGTCAAAAAGCTCGACGGCTCGGTCCACTTCCACGACCTGGCCCACATCCTGTTTGACCAGGCCCTGCTGGCCGAAGGCGGCTTGCCTGCTGACCCTGCGGCTTATGTGAAGCGGGTGAATGCGCTGTTGAGCTGATCCTCAATCGCCCAACTAAAAGCCCCGTCAGACCAAGTCCGGCGGGGCTTTTTTGACTCAAATTGACCCGCAAAGCCTTATACGGCCTAGAATCTTACAAATCGAAGTTTCAAACTTAAATTTGTAAAAATGATTCCACGCACCGCATCCAGCACAGTGGAGCGCCTGGCCAAAGGCTTTCCGGTGGTCGCGCTCACGGGGCCGCGTCAGTCGGGCAAAACCACCTTGGCCAAATCGGTGTTCAAGGACAAGCCCTGTGTGTCGCTGGAAAACCCCGATGAGCGGGAGTTTGCGCTGCGCGACCCCAAACGCTTTTTGCAACGCTTTCCCAGCGGAGCAATTTTGGACGAGGTGCAGCGCTGCCCCGAATTGCTGTCGTGGCTGCAAGGCTGGGTGGACGAGCGCGGCATCATGGGCGACTTTATTCTCACAGGCTCAGCGCAATTTGACTTACTCGCGGGCATGACACAAACGCTGGCAGGCCGGGTGGGTCGGGTTGAACTGCTGCCGCTGAGCGCAGCCGAATTATTGGCCGCAGGCAAAGCGCCCAGCGACTTGAACGCCACCTTGTTTCAAGGTGGCTACCCCGCGCTGTACGACCGCGACATTGCGCCGCAAGACTGGTTTGCCAACTACATCGCTACCTACCTGGAGCGCGATGTGCGGCAACTGATCGCTGTGCGCGATCTGACGCAATTTCAGACCTTCGTCAAAATGTGCGCCGCCCGAACAGGCCAATTGCTCAACCTCTCGTCACTGGGGGCCGATTGCGGCATCACCTCCGTGACCGCCAAACAATGGTTGTCGGTGCTGGAAGCCAGTTACATCGTCACCTTGCTCAAACCGCACCACCGCAACTTTGGCAAGCGTCTGGTGAAAGCACCCAAACTTTACTTTTGCGATGTGGGCCTGGCCGCTTGGCTGCTGGGCATTCGCGATGCTGCCACCCTGGACACCCACGCCGCACGCGGGGCCTTGTTTGAAACCCATGTCATCAGCGAATTGATGAAGCAGCGACTGAATGCAGGCCAAGCGTTGGACCTGTACTTCTGGCGCGACAACATTGGACACGAGGTCGATGTGTTGATCGACACCGCGCAAGGGCTACAAGCGGTTGAAATCAAGTCAGGCAGCACATTTGCCAGTGACTGGATCGACGGTTTGAAGAAATGGCAAAAATTTGCAGGCGACGAAAGCATCCAGCCATCGCTGGTGTACGGCGGGGCCGCCTCTTATGAGCGAGAGGGTGTGCACGTTTGGGGATGGAAGGACATCGGGAAGATTGCAGCTGAAACGGCCTGAAGGACCAAGGTGACGTGACAAATACAAAGACCGCAATCCACGCCCCCTCTGCGTCATCCCGGACTAGAGGATCCACGTTGACCACTGCCACCTGCAAAGCCCCCCGAAGATAGACCCCGGGTCAAGCCCGGGGTGACAAACATAAGCCCGTTGTGAAAGAGTACCGGTCCAGGTTGTCTGATCGGTGGTGCCCGTCTAAGGTCCACGTCCAGTAACCCACAAGACAAGCCCACCCTCAGTCATCGGCTAAATTGAACCGATGAAATCCCTCCCCGCAGACCCATCCCTCATCGATTCCCGCCAGGCCGCCTGGCGATTGCTGGTCACGCTGGGGCTGGTGGTGCTGGGCAACAGCAGCATGTACATCGTCTCGGTGGTGCTGCCAGCGGTGCAAACCGAGTTTGGTGTGGGCCGCGCCGACGCCTCGCTGCCCTACACGCTGATGATGATTTGCCTGGGGCTGGGCGGCCTGATCACCGGCCGCCTGGCAGACCGCCATGGCCTGACGCCGGTGCTCTGGGTGGGGGCCTTGGCCGTGTGTGGTGGCTTCATCTGGGCCGGGATGTCGGGCAGCATCTGGGCCTTTGGTCTGGCGCATGGGCTGATGGGACTGATTGGCAGTTCATCCACCTTTGCGCCCCTCATGGCCGACACCGCTTTGTGGTGGAACCGCCGACGCGGCATTGCGGTGGCCATTTGCGCCAGCGGCAATTACATCGCGGGCACCATCTGGCCGCCGATTGTTCAGCACGGCGTGGAGACGGTGGGCTGGCGGCAGACCTACATCATGCTGGGTATTTTTTGTGGCGTGGGCATGTTTTTGCTGGCCATGTTGATGCGCCAGCGCCCGCCGCTGGTGAACCTGACACCTGCCAACACCAGCACTGTGGTCATGGACCGCAGCCGCCCCTTTGGCCTGAAACCTGCGCAGGCGCAGGGCCTGCTGTTTGTCGCAGGTGTGGCGTGTTGCGTGGCCATGTCCATGCCACAGGTGCACATCGTGGCTTATTGCTCAGATCTTGGTTTTGGTGCGGCGCGCGGGGCCGAGATGCTCTCGCTCATGCTGGCCAGCGGCATCGTCAGTCGGCTCGTGTTTGGCGTGATCAGCGACCGCATTGGCGGCATCCGCACTTTGTTGCTTGGCTCGTTTTTGCAAGGTGTGGCGTTGCTGATGTTTTTGCCTTTTGACGGCATGGTGCCGCTGTACATCGTCTCGGCCATGTTCGGGCTGTTCCAGGGCGGCATCGTGCCTGCTTACGCCATCATCGTGCGCGAGCACTTCGACCCCAAAGAAGCAGGGGCCCGCGTGGGTTCGGTGATCATGGCCACCTTGTTGGGCATGGCGCTGGGTGGCTGGATGTCGGGCTGGGTCTTTGACATGACAGGCAGTTACCACGCGGCCTTTTTGAATGGCATCGCCTGGAACTTCCTCAACCTGTGCATTGCCGGGTGGCTGTTTTGGCGGGTGCGGCAGGCTGAACGCCGCGCACCGGTTCGCGTTTGAATCTTTCGCACTTCGCCAACACAAGCTGGGCAACCCAGCCACGAACTGTGCAGGCTCAATGCCAGCGGCTTGACCAACGCCACACGCTCAACAACAGCAAGGCCAAGGCAAGGCCTGCAGCCCAGGGCAAGAGGCCCATGGTGCTCGCCCAAATGGCATCAGGCTTTGAAGCGCCTTGCGCCAAAGCCCGACTTTGCAACAGTTCCATGAGCCACAGCCAGAACATGGCCGCACCCACGATGCCCACGGTGCGGGTCACCAGTGTCAAACTGCCCGACAGGCCCCGCGCCGAATCGGGCAAGGTGGCCACCACCTGGTCGGCGTAGACCACCTGAAACACTCCCAAGCCCACACCCTGAACCACCAGGGCCAGTGCCATGAAGGGCCAGACTTGCGCCATCGACATTGCGCCAATCCACGCCAGCCCCAGGACCATGGTGCCTTGCGCCCAATGGGCAGCAGACCGCAGGCTCATGTGGCGCAGCAGCACAGGTGCCACGCCCGAGCCCACCAGCACACCCAGGAGCCAAATGGCCAGCATGGCACCCGTGGCCGTGCCACCCCAACCCGCTGCAGGCAAGGCATAAGGCAAGCTCAGTGCAATGGTGAAACTGCAAAATTGGACCACGACACTGAGCAGGTTGATCCAAGCGAAATCGGCATCGCGCCGCATGAGACCCCACAGCCCCCGCACGCTGCCCGCTTGGCTGGCATCGCCAGGTGTGCTCAATGTCTGCACCCTCAGGCGACGGACCAACCAAGGCGTGCACAGCCAAGCCAACAGCACAATCGGCACCCTAAAACCGTACACCCCGGCCCAGCCCCAATGCTGCATGCTGATGCCCCCCAGCAATGGGGCCAGCAAACCCGCCGCCGCAAACATGGCGCCATACACCGACAGCGCCTGCGTGCGTTGGCCGACAGCCAGCAAACCCATGGCCAAGGCCGGGGCGCAGGACAAAGTCAGCGCCACCCCGATGCCTTGCACAACGCGCCCGGCCAGCAGCCAGGCATAAGCCGGGGCCGCCGCACAGGCTGCCAAGGCCAGCGCCGACAGCACCAAGCCCCAGCGGAACACGCGCAAATGGCCCAAGCGGTCGCCCAACACACCGCAAAACAGCATCAGGCTGCCGTAGGTGATGACATAGCACACCGCCACCCAACGGATGTCGGGTGTGGCCAAGGCGAAGGCTTCGGTCATGGCCGGAAACGCCACATTGACCGCGAAGTCGAGCGGGGCGATCGCGGCGCCGCAGCCGACGATGGCAAAACCCAGGTAAGGCGTGGGGGAGCGGGGCGTGTCAGCGCCGGGTGACAAAGGCGTGGACATGGTGGCTGTGCGCTGCTGCAAGCCACGCGGGGCGCAGGGCCCCTTTCGCGCTTGAAACCCTGCCCCGCGCAGGCGGAGCAGGGTGGGTCAACTCAAGATCACTTGCTGACGGTGGCGTAGTACATCTTGGGCGCATCGTTGGAGTTGTGCGCGATGCTCACGTTCTTCTTCATGGACCAAGGGCGCATCTGGTGGTGCAGTGGCACATACAAGGCTTCGTCGCGGGTGATGGCCAAGGCTTCCTTGAGCATGTTGTCGCGCTTGGTCTTGTCCATTTCGGTCTTCATGGCTTCGGTCAAGGCGTCCACCTTGGCGTTGCTGATTTTGAGGAAGTTGAAGTTGCCGTCCGAACCGGTGGTGCGGGTCATGACCAAAGACTGCAAGGAGTACTGCGCGTCGTAAGTGGCCACGCCCCAGCCCAACAGGTACGCGCTGGAGTCGAAGTTCTGGACCTTGCCAATGAAGCTGCTGAAGTTGGTGGCGTTGAGCTTGGCGCGGATGCCCACTTTGGCCCACATGTTGACCACGGCCTGGCACACCTCTTCGTCGTTCACGTAGCGGTTGTTCGGGCAGTCGAGGGTGAAGTCAAAGCCGTTGGCATAACCGGCATCGGCCAGCAGTTTCTTGGCACCGTCCAGGTCGGGCGGGGCCACTTTGTCCAAATCGGCCGTGTAACCATTGACGCCAGGCGCCACCATGATGGCCGCTGGCACTGACAGGCCACGCATGATGCTGCGCTGGATGGCCACCCGGTCAATCGACATGTTCAGAGCTTTGCGCACGCGCACGTCCTTGAAGGGGTTGGGGCCTTTGGAGCCGTATTTCAATTCGTTGGAGCCTTGGTCCACACCGATGAAAATGGTGCGCACTTCCGGACCATCGAGCACTGACAAAGCGGGTGTGGAGCGCAGGCGGGCCACGTCTTGTGTGGGCAAGTCGGTCACGATGTCCACGTTGCCCGCCAACAAGGCCGCGATGCGGGTGGGATCAGACTTGATGGGGGTGTAGATCACATCGGTCACGTTGCCCGGCAACTTGTCCCACCAGGACTTGTTGGCGGTCATCACCAAGCGCTGATCGGCCACCCATTCCTTGATGATGTAGGGGCCGGTGCCGTTGGCGTTGGTGGAGGCGAAGGTGATTTCCTTGGCCTTGTAGTCCTGCACTTTTTCGGACTTGTTTTTCACCGCCCAAGCCTTGCTCATGATGAAGAAGGTGGTGAAGCTGTTGAGCAAAGTGGGGTTGGGTTTGTCCAGAACCACGTCGATGGTGTGGTCGTCGATCTTGTTGATGCCTTTGACACCGGCCACATAAATTTGCATGGTGCCTTGTGGCTGGCGGATGCGGTCAAAAGAGAACAGCACGTCGTCGGCGGTGAAGGCCGAGCCATCCTGAAACTTGACGTTCTTGCGCAGGTTAAAACGCACGGTGGTCGGGTTGACCACTTGCCAGCTGGTGGCCAAAGAGGGCTCGACCTTGTAGTTACGGTCGTAGCGCACCAAGGGTTCGTAGGCATGGCCCACGATGTTGTTGGTGGTGGCGTGGTTTTGCGCGTGGGGGTCCAGCGTCAGGATGTCGTTTTGCGCAGCCCACTTGAGCTCGTTGGCTTGCACGGCACTCACACAGACCAGGGTGGCAGACATGCCGAAGGCCAGCGCGAGCAAGCGTGTGGTGCGAAGAATGGGTTTCAACATGCGGGTTCCTGTCTTGGTTATTTGACATTTCATTCTAGGCAGCAGGCTGGACAGGCGCAAGGCCGAAAACCTAGGGTTTATGCGGTGTCCAAGGGCATGAACGGCTGAGATGATGGATTTTTGGCTCCTCATGTCGTCATGCGGTGGCGACTTTTTTCTGAAGCAATTTATGACCTCGATCCTGATCCAATCGGCCAACGTGCTGGATGTTGAAACCCTGAAATTTTTGCCAGACACCGATGTGTGGGTCAAGGATGGTCAAATTGAAGCCGTAGGCCCTCAGCTGCCCGTGCCAGAAGGTGCGCAAACCGTTTCGGCCAAAGGCCTGACCCTGATGCCGGGCCTGATCGACTGCCATGTGCATGTGATCGCCTCGCACCTGAACCTGACCTACAACAGCCAGCAGCCCAATGTGTTTGCCACCTTGCGGGCCATCCCCATCATGAAGGGCATGCTGATGCGCGGCTTCACCACCGTGCGCGATGCCGGTGGGGCCGACTGGAACCTGGCCGAAGCCACCCGCACCGATTTGGTCGAGGGTCCGCGCATTTTTGCCGCAGGCCGCGCCCTGTCGCAGACTGGCGGCCATGGCGACGGCCGCCCACGCAGCGACGAACTCGAAACCTGCGCCTGCTCCACCCGCGTCGGGGCGCTGGCCCGTGTGGTCGATGGCGTGGACAACGTGCGGCTGGCCGTGCGCGAAGAGATCATGAAGGGTGCCAACCAGATCAAGATCATGGCTTCGGGCGGCGTGGCTTCGCCCAACGACCCGATCCACTACCTGGGCTACTCCGAGGGCGAGATCCGCGCCATCGTGGACGAAGCCGAACACGCGGGCACCTACGTCATGGCCCACGCTTACACACCCAAGGCGATTCGCCGGGCGGTGGACTTTGGCGTGCGCAGCATCGAGCACGGCAACCTGATCGACGCCGACACCTGCGCCTTCATGGCCGACCATGGTGCATTCATGGTGCCCACCCTGATCACCTACGAGGCTTTGGCCAACGAGGGTGCCAGCCTGGGCTTGCCGCCTGTCTCGGTGGCCAAGATCGAGACCGTGCGCAGCCAAGGTCAAAAAGCACTAGAGATATTGGCCAAGGCCGGCGTCAAGATGGCCTTGGGCACCGATTTGCTGGGCGAATCACACCGCCACCAGTCCGATGAGTTGCGCATCCGCGCAGGCATCCTGGGTGCAGGCGCGACCTTGCAACAAGCCACGGTGAACGCGGCCGAGCTGCTGAACATGTCCGGTCAATTGGGCGTCATCAAACCCGGTGCCAAAGCCGACTTGCTGCTGGTCAAGGGCGATCCGCTGACCGACATTTCGTGCCTGCTCGGTCAGGGCGAGAACATCCTGTCGATCATGAAGGACGGCAAGTTTTACAAGCAAGGCCTGCCCGCTTGAGCCTAAAGACCTGCTGCCCCCGTAGGTCGGCGGCTTTAGCCCCGACACTGAGCTGTATCACCGTTACCGTCGGGGCTAAAGCCACCGACCTACAAATCACCGTGTTGCGCTGTGATGCGCTCACACCACCAGCGGCGCTTCCTGCATCTGCTCAACTTGCTCTTGCAGCATCAGCACTTGGCCGCGCCAATAGTCGGGCGTGCCGAACCAGGGAAAGTTGACCGGGAAAATCGGATCGTCCCAGCGCCGCGCCAGCCAGGCGCTGTAATGGATCAAACGCAGCGTACGAAGCGGTTCGATCAGGCGCAACTCGGCCCGGTCAAAGTCACGCACCTGTTCATAACCATCAAGCAAGGCCGACAGCTGCTGCGTGCGCTGAGCGCGGTCACCCGACAGCAGCATCCACAGGTCTTGTACGGCGGGGCCCATGCGGGCGTCGTCCAGGTCCACAAAGTGCGGGCCACCGCCGGGCAGTTCGGCGGGCGTCCACAAAATGTTGCCGGGGTGGCAGTCGCCGTGCAGGCGGATCAGGCGGCGGTCTGCCGCACCCTGCGCCATTTTTTCTTGCACCAAGGCCAACGCCTCAGCCAAGGCCTCGCGCCATTCGCGCTCCACTTCCAGCGGAATCATCTGCTGCGTTTGCAACCACTCGGCGGGCTCGAGCGCAAAGGTCTGCACATCGAGCGTTGGGCGGTGTGCAAAAGGCTTGGCCGCGCCCACGGTGTGGATGCGGGCCAGAAAGCGGCCGATCCATTCGAGCACCTCCAAGTCATCGAGCTCGGGCGTGCGGCCGCCGCGCAAGGGGCTGACTGAAAAATCGAACCCGGCGCTTTGGTGCAGGGTCTGGCCGTTGAACACCATCGGTGGCACCACGGGCACTTCGGCCGCCAACAGTTCGGCGGCAAAGTCGTGTTCTTCTTGAATCTGTTCGCGGCTCCAGCGCCCAGGCCGGTAAAACTTGAGCACCACCGCCGAGCTGCCTTGCACCGGCTCGTCCAGGTGGGCACGGTACACGCGGTTTTCGTACGAGCTGAGCGCCAGCAAACGGCCATCGGGCCACAGGCCCAGGTCCTGCAAAGCGTCCATCACCCGGTCGGGGGTGAGTTCAGCATAAGGGTGGCGCGTGTCGTGGGTGTCGGTCATGCACCGATTGTGGCGCAGCGCAAACTCGCGTCAGCGCCAGGGGCTGAGCACACAGACGCTTTGGTACAAAATCACAGGATGCGACCAGCTCCCAAACGCCTTCACCGCCTGATTCGACAGGGCCTTGTGTCTTCACTTTTGTTGGCCCTGGCCATCCTGGGGCTTGGCGGTGTGGGTTTTTGGGTGATCGACCCGGGCATCACAAGCTTGTCAGACGGCCTGTGGCTGGCTTTCACCACCGCTGCCACCGTGGGCTTTGGCGACGTGGTGCCCTCCACCCACGCCTCACGCGCTTTTTCGGTGCTCGTGGTGCTGCTGGGGTTGGCGGTGCTGTCGCTGGTGACCGCTTCGCTGTCGGCCATCTTTGTCGAGAAAGAAGTCGAAGACGAAGAACGCCAGATTGAAAAAGACCTGATGCGCGAGATCAGGCACCTGCGCTAGGAAGTGGCCGAGTTGCGGCGAGATATCGCCCTGGCCGTCCCCAGCCACCAGACGTTCACTGGCCCGTAAAACGGGCGGCGCGTTTTTCCACAAACGAGCGCACCCCCTCGGCCGCGTCTTCGCTGCGTGACAAGCGCTGCTGCACCGGCAGAAAGTCGTGCATGGCCACCAGCGGCCCTTGCTCTACAGCCTTGAGCACGTTTTGCCGCGTGGCCACCACCGCCAGCGGGGCCTGTGCGGCGATCTGCTCCGCGATGCGCATGGCCTCGGGCAAAAGACCCGCCGCAGGCACCACCTTTTGCACAAAGTTCAGGCGCAGGGCTTCGGCGCTGTCGAACACATCGGCCGTGAGCAAATGCAAGAGCGCATTGCCCATGCCTGCGCGCTCGGCCATGCGCAGCGTGGCACCTCCCGTGGCCATGATGCCGCGCTGCACTTCCAGCTGCGAGAACCGGCAGTCATCGGCCGCGACCACAATGTCGGCCGCCAGCATCAGCTCGATGCCCAGCGTGTAAGTGATGCCCTGCACCGCCACCACCATGGGTTTGACACGGCGCCGATACCCCTCCATGCCCAGGTTCAGCGGATCGACCAAGCCCAGTGGCACCGACTTTTCTCCACGCTGCATCAGGGGCGCGATGGTGGGCAAATCCAGCCCGGCCGTGAAATGCGCACCCGCCGCACACAGCACACCCACACGCAGCGCGGGGTCATCGTCGAGCCGGGTATAAGCCTCGCCCAACTCGCGGAACATCTTGGGTGTGAAGCCGTTGCGCTTGGCAGGGCGGTTGATGCAAACTTGCAGGATGGCGCCGTGCAGGGTGCAGTCGATCTGGCCTTCGGGGTGTGGGATGGTGTTCATGCCATGAATGCTAAAGCGGGAGTCTCCTCCAGCTGTTCACACGCGTGACAGTCTTGATGACCCCGTCGGCAAACCTGGCTCGGAAAAGGTACAAACCAGCACAGACCCCCCTGCCTTGGGGGTTTTTGATGATTTCAACTGTTGATCAGTTGGCTTTGAATCACCACATTCAGATGAATTGACATGAATTGTATTTTTTATTATTACCTATTTGGGTAATTAAAGTGTCAAAAAATATGAATAAAATTTATTTTTCCAAATTTGTGTGTTGTGAAGTCACCAACAAGTTTAAATTTGCAACACCATGAATCTCCTCATCAAATCCCATTTCCAGCTCTCTACAGCACCGCCTGAAGAGGACAAACCGAATGTTGATATACCGCTTGAGAATGGTAGATTCAAGGTGCTCAAACCTGTTAAGTCCCTGCACATCCAGCGCCGTTTGCTGCAGGCCAACAAAAACCAAGAAACATTCATCGGTGATCAAAATTCAGACACGGATGATCGCTTTGGTCGTGTGCTGCGGCGTTTACGCATTCAGCAAGGTGTTGAAGCTTTTGCTGTCGCTTCTAATGCCTGCATCACGGTTTGGCAGCTCTACGAACTTGAAACGGGTCAAGACACCCTGTTTTACACCCCAGGCCTGCGTTACAAGGCGGCACAACGGGTTGCCGAATTTTTGGGCACCAATTGGTCGGACATATTGGAAGGCCGCGTGGCGACGCGTGCCCTGCCTGTGCCTACCGCCCAACTTCGGTTGTTGAAGGGTGCTCGGTCAGAGGGCCTTTTGAATGCCTCACAGACAAACCAAGCCTATGCAGTCGAAGAAGAACCCCTTGAACAGGCAGATGTTTTGCAAACACCTCTTTCAACGGCTTTGTTTCTGCGCGTGGCCGATGGACATCACAACTGAGCGCGCGCCGAAACCATGACAAATTCTTCTGGCCCAGCTTCTGCGTCAAAAACTTGACCGAAGACCTACCCCAGCCCCACCGGGGCAGTCGCATCTTGCGCTCACGAATTCAAAGCGACCGGGCCTGACACCTTCACCCCCACTGCGCAAGCCGCTCAGTAGCTGTAAACACCCTGCCCCGTCTTGCGGCCCAGACGGCCTGCAGCCACCATTTCCTTCAGCAGAGGGCTGGGGCGGTATTTGCTGTCGCCAAATTCCTTGAGGTAAACCTCCATCACGGCCAGGCACACATCGAGGCCAATCATGTCGGCCAGCGCCAGCGGGCCAATCGGCTGGTTACAGCCAAGCTTCATGCCCGCGTCGATGGCTTCGGCCTCGGCCAGGCCTTCGCCCAACACAAAAAAGGCTTCGTTGATCATCGGCACCAGAATGCGGTTGACCACAAAGCCGGGAGCGTTCTTGACGGTGATCGGGGTCTTGCCCAGCGCCAGCGCCATGTCGTGCACCACGTCGTGCGTCGCGTCGCTGGTCTGCAGACCGCGGATGATTTCGACCAGCGCCATCATGGGCACGGGGTTGAAGAAGTGCATGCCAATAAAACGGTCAGCGCGCTGCGTGGCGGCGGCCAGCTGCGTGATCGAAATCGACGATGTGTTGGACGCGATGATGACGTTCGGCGCCAGCATGCCGTCAAGCTGTTTCAAGATCTTGACCTTGAGTTCGTGGTTTTCGGTGGCGGCTTCGATCACCAACTGGGCAGTTTTCAGGTCATCGTAGTTGCTGGAACCTTTGATGCGGGCCAGGGCAGCGGCCTTGTCGGCTTCGCTGATTTTTTCTTTCTTGACCAGGCGGTCTAGGCTGCTGGCCACAGTGGCCACGCCTTTGGCCACGGCCGCGTCAGAAATATCGACCATCACCACCTGGATGCCCGAGACGGCGCATGCCTGTGCAATGCCATTGCCCATGGTGCCTGCGCCAATGATGCCTACGGTCTGGATGCTCATGTTCTTCATTCCTTGAAAGTGGAAAACTCAAAAAGGAATGATCTTAACGGGGCCGAACAGGGCCAGGGGGGCTGCTTTGGTCCGGCGGCGGCACGACAAATCACCGACTGGCGCGACGATCCGGCTGAACAGACGCGGCCGGGCGCACAGCATTGGGCGTTTTCAGCTCCGAAACCGTTTGCGCGTCAGCGCCAAAGCCACCCAAAACGACACCCCCGCAAACGCCACCAGCACCCCCACCAGACGCACGGGCTCGTCAGGCCAGCGGTCCATGAACATCGGGCGCACCAAGTCAACGGCCACAGACAGCGGCAGCCAGTCGGCGATCACGCGCACAAACGCGGGCAGTTGTTCACGCGGGAAAAAGATGCCCGAGAGGAACATCATGGGCGTGAGGAACAGGGTGAAGTAGTAGGTAAAAAAGTCGTAACCCTTGGCCAGCGCGTTGAAGATGAGTGCCATGCAGCTGAAGGTGATGCCCACGCCCAACAGCACGGGCCAAGCCACCAGCAGCTTCCAGCTGTGGCTGATGCCCAAAGCGAGCATCACCAGCAAAATGGCCGTGACGCTGAACAGCGCCTTGAACGCGGCCCAGAGCATTTCGGCCAGCACCACGTCGTCCAGCCGCACCGGGGCGTTCATGATGCCGTCCCAGGTTTTTTGCACATGCATGCGCGAAAACGCCGAGTACAGCGCCTCAAAGGTGGCCGCGTTCATGGCGCTCATGCAGATGCTGCCGCTGGCCAAAAACAGGATGTAGGGCACCTTCTCGCCACCCATCTCGACCTGCCCGATGAGCGCGCCCATGCCATAACCAAAGGCCACCAGCCACATGAGCGGCTCGGCGATGTTGCCCACCAAGCTGGGAATCGCCAGCTTCTTCCAGACCAGCCAGTTGCGCTGGAACACAGGCAACCAGCGCATGGACAGGCGGGGTGCGGCCCAAATGTTGTTGTGTATTTGACTCATGGCTTAGCCTTCCTCGCGGATCTGGCGTCCGGTCAATTTCAAGAACAGGTCTTCCAAATTAGAAGGGCGGTGCAAGGTGCGCAAGGTGGGCCAAGCCTCGAATGCGTGCATCAAGGCACGGCTGTCTTGGGTGTAGAAGAAAACCGTTTCGCCACTGACCTCGACTCGCCCTGCCAGCGCTTTCAAACCGAGCTCTTGTGCCAGCGGCACAGCGCCTTGGCCAAAGACCTCCACCACGTCGGGCTCCAGGTGCTCGGCAATCAAGTCACGCGGTTTGCCCTCGGCGATCTTGCGGCCTTGGTCCAGCACCAAAAGACGCGAACACAGGCGCTCGGCCTCGTCCATGAAGTGGGTGGTGAGCAAAATGGACTTGCCTTCTTGCAGCAGCACCTGCAGCCGCTCCCACATCAGGTGGCGGGCCTGTGGGTCCAGACCCGTGGTGGGCTCGTCCAGCATGAGCAGTTGCGGCTGGTTGATGAGGGCGCGCGACAGGCTCAAGCGCCGCTTCATGCCGCCCGACAGCTCGCCAGGCTTGGCTTTGGCCTTGTGGCTGAGCGCACCGAACTCCAGCAGTTGCGGAATGCGTTCGCGGATCACGGCATCGGGTATGCCGAAGTACCGGCCAAACACCAGCAGGTTTTCTTCTGCGCTGAAGTCCGGGTCCAGCGTGTCGGATTGCGCTACAACGCCCAAGCGGGCTTTGATGGCGAGGGCATCCCCCGGCATTTGCAGACCATCGAAGTAGCGGATCTCGCCGCTGCTCGGCTCAGACAAACCCAGACACATGCGCAACGTGGTGGTTTTGCCCGCACCGTTGGGGCCGATGACGCCCAGGCATTCACCGGGCTCGATATGGAAAGACAGGTCATTGACCACCGTGGCGTCGCCGTAGCGTTTGACCAGGTGTTCGACCGAAAGCAAGGGGGTGTTCATGCCCGGATTGTGCCTGTGCCAGCAGCGTCGGACCTGAAGGTACCGACCTACGAGGGCGGTATTTGTAGGTCGGCGGCTTCAGCCCCGACATGGACCTGCGCCACAACGGACATTGTCGGACCTGAAGGTACCGACCTGCGGGGATATCTGCAGGTCTGCAGCTTCAGCCCCGACATGGACCTGCGGCAGAGCCAGCCGGGCTGCCCGATAAAATCAGGGCCTTCTTCTGAACCGCCCCGGCGGCCCCCACATGTCCAGTTCCTTTTCTGACCGCCTGGCGGTATTGCCGCAGTACCTGATGCCCAAACAAGCCTTGACCGCCTTTGCGGGCTGGGTGGCGGGCAGCCAATGGGGCGCCACCACCACCGGCATCATCAACTGGTTCGTCAAGCGTTACAACGTGAACATGGTGGAGGCGGCCGACCCGGACACAGCCAGCTACAAGAGCTTCAACGAATTTTTCACCCGCCCGCTCAAGGCCAGCGCACGGCCTCTGGCCGCTGCCGCTTTCGTGAGCCCGGTAGACGGGGCCATCAGCCAGTGCGGCCCAATTTCTGGCGACCAGGTGTTCCAGGCCAAAGGCCACCGCTACAGCACACGCGCCCTGGTGGGCGGTGATGCGGCGCTGGCGGCGCAGTTTCAGGACGGTGAATTTGCCACGCTCTACCTCAGCCCACGCGACTACCACCGCATCCACATGCCGTGTGCCGGACGCTTGACCCGCATGATTTACGTGCCGGGCGATCTGTTCTCGGTCAACCCGACCACGGCACGGGGTGTGCCTGGCCTGTTTGCGCGCAACGAGCGGGTGGTCTGCGTGTTTGAAGGCGAGCACGGCCCCTTTGTGATGGTGCTGGTGGGCGCGACCATCGTGGGCAGCATGGCCACCGTGTGGCACGGGGTGGTCAACCCGCCGCGCCCCGGCCAGGTGCGAGAGTGGACCTACGAGATGGACAACATCGCCCTGGCCCAAGGCGAAGAAATGGGCCGCTTTTTGCTCGGCTCCACCGTGGTCATGCTGTTCTCCCAAGGCGTGGTGCAGTTCAACAAGGACTGGGCAGCGGCCCGGCCCATCGTCATGGGCGAGGCGATGGGCCACCTCGGCTGAGAACGTGCAAAGTCACAAACCATCGCCTACAGCGGCGGGCTCCTGAAAACACCCCTGCGTGGGTGTTCAGCCTTTGACCACCTGAAGCGCCAGCACCAAATCTGCCCAAGCTTTGGCTTTGTCTGCCGGGTTGCGCAGCAAACTTGAAGGGGGATAGGTCACCACCACCGGCACCCCTTGGTAGTCGTGCAAGCGGCCACGCAACTTGCCCATGGGCTCGGTGCTGCCCAACAAGGTCTGAATGGCAAATCGGCCCATGGCCAAAATCACTTGGGGTTGCACCAAAGCAACTTGACGCGACAAATACCCCGCACAAACCGCCAACTCACCCGGCTCTGGGTTGCGGCCATTCGGGGGGCGGCACTTGACCGCGCGCGTCAGGTGCGCCTCGCTCAGGGCGGGGCCATCCCCTGGCACGGCCTCGGCCCTTGCCCCAGCTGCGCGCCTTGCGCCCACCGCCTTCAGCATGTTGTCCAGCAACACGCCCTCAGGGCCCGCAAAAACCTGTCCTGTTTCTTCGTCTGGCTCGCTGGGTGGATCCCCCACAACCAGCCATGCGGCTTTGGCTCGTCCAAGCCCCAACATGGGGGGCTTGCCTGAAGCGCACAGGGCACAGGCTTTGCAGCCGCTGACTGCGGCCTCCAGGCCCGCCCAATCCATCTCGGGCAAACCTGGGGGCAAGGGCGGGCGCTCTGTGGGCACTGTGCCCAAGGGGGCGGCCGTGACCGGCAACACCCGCTTTGGAGGCACATCAGGCCGCGCTGGGCGCTCGTGCAACGATTCGGGTGCGGGGTCCACAAGCGGAGAAACGGCCAAAGGGGCAAGCGCCTGAGAAGTGGCTTTGGGTGTGGAGACGGTTTGTGGGCTGTGCACCTGAGAAGGCGCAGGCTCGGCAGCGGCTTGAGGCCACCACACGCGCACCCCCATTTCGGCCAAAATGGCGCGTTGGCGGTCGTCCAGGTCGAATCGGGTGGGGTCGCTCATGTTGGGGCTCACAGTTTCAAACTCATCACCACCGCGTGTTCACGCTGCTGGCGGCCTGCGGGATAGTAATCCTTGCGGATGCTGATCTGCCGAAAACCATAGCGTTGGTAGACCTGCAAGGCGCGCTGGTTGCTTTGGCGCACCTCCAACCACAGCCAATGCGCGCCTTCGTGGCGCGACCACAGCGACAAGGCGTCCAGCATCATGTGGCCCCAACCTTGGCCCTGGCGTGCCGGGGCGACGGTGATGTTGAGCAAGTGCATTTCTTCAAACCCCCGCATGGCCAAAAAGTACCCCAGCAACTCGCCGTCGAGCCACAGACATTGGGCGTCAAACAAGGGGTTGATCGAATCCCGAAAATTGCCGCGTGACCAAGGGTGGCTGTAGGCGCTTTGCTCGATGGCCATGACCGCATCGAGGTCGTCCAGTGTCATCGGGGCCAGGGTGACCGCGTTGCGCATGGCCTCCGAGGGCGATGGCATGGGGGTTGGCTCTGACTTCATGCCCACAGCCCTCATGCCTGGGCAGGCGCTTTGGCCACCATGGCCTGGGCCTTAATGGCCTCACGTTCAGCGGTGGTGTTGGCCACTTTGTCGCGGATGTACAGCGGCATGGCCTCGTCGGCCGGCACGGCCAATCCCTTCGTCCACAAATGGGGGGTCAAACGCAACAAGGCCGCTGCCGTGGGCAAAGCCACACAGCGCTGCCCTTGTGGCAGGCGTTCGCCATAAGCGGCAAAGGCATTGCCCGCCCACACAACAGAGGGGCCTTGTGCAGACTGGATTTTTTCAGGGGCGCTGACTTGCAAAGGAGACGCCTCTTGCCAGTGGCCCTGAACTGGCCCATCCACCTTGGACAATGGCTGCCAGAGGTAGGACGCGCTGTACACCTCGTCCATGCGCGCATCGAGCATGGCCAGCACCGTCAATGGCGCATCGGGCTGAATGTGCCCGGCCTTGCACTGCTCAAAGCGGGCCTCTTCGGCCACGGCCAGCAAGGTGTCCACCGGCAACACCGGCAAATTTGCCCCAAAGGCCAACCCCTGCGCCACGGCACAGGCGGTGCGCAATCCGGTGAACGAGCCCGGCCCCCGGCCAAACACGATCGCGTCAAGCGACACCAGCGGCATGTCGGCCTCGGCCAACAGGGCCAACACGGCGGGAATCAAGCCACTCGAAGCCTGCGCGCCGCCGGGCAAGGTTTGTGCCCAGACGCGATCGCCTCGGGCCACGGCCAAGGACAGCACATCGGTGCTGGTGTCAAAAGCCAGCCAACGCCATTCTTTTGGTGGGGTGCTCATGGCTTGCCTTGGGATGAAGCTGCACCAGGCGAAACGACCACCGGTTTGGCCTGGCGCACACCAAACAAAATGCCACCGGTCACCAGCGCCAGCCCGGCCAGCAAATTCCAATGCATGGGCTCACCCAAAAACCACACCGCCCCCAAAGCCGACAAGCCCGGCACCAGCGCCGTGATCATGGTCGAGCGCACGGGGCCGTAGTGGCGCACCATCTGGGTGAAGGTGATGCCCGAAATGACCACCGAGCCCACGCCCTGAAACACGGCCTGGAACAAAATTTCGGACCATGCGACTTGATGCAGATGCGTGGGCAAAATCGACAAGCCCACCAACACGACAAACAAGGGCACAAAACACACAAAGGCAAACGCCGTGATGGCCATGGTGGCGCGCACCGCATCGAAGCCGTGGCGGCGCACCATCACGCTGTAACTCGACCAGCAAAAGGCGGCCGCCATGAAGAGCAAATCGCCCTTCCAGACTTCACCCCCGTCAAAAGCCATGAGCAAGCTGGCGCCGCCCACCAACACATCGCCCAGCACAATGAAGCCCAGGCCCGCAGCCCGCACCGCCGACACTTTTTCCCGCAAGAACAGCCAAGCCAGCAAAGTGGTCCACAAAGGCAAGCTGCCAGGCATGAGCACCGACGCGTGCGAGGCTGGGGCATAAAAAAACCCGGTGTATGCCAGGATGGCGTACAAAAACCCGCCCAACACCCCCGTTTGCACAGTGGGTCGCAAAGGCAGGGGCGACAAACCCCACAAAGACCCCACCAGCTGCCCCGCTTGGCGCGCCGGTCGCATAAGCCACCAGGCCCAGGGCAACAAAACGGCACTGGCCCCCAAAACGCGCGCAAACGCAATGTCCAAAGGCAGCAGACCCCGGGACGCCGAGGCGCGCGCAATGACAATGAAACCGGTCCAGATGAACACCGTGATGACCGCCGAAGCCAGGCCCACCGTTTTTGAAGAAAATCGCATGGTCCGAATCATACGGGGCCGCTGCACAGGTGCGCGCTGCACTGCCATTGACTGGGCAAGGCAGTTGGTGTGTGCATGAACGCTTTTTTGGTGGGAACGGAGCCTTCGACGCGTTGGTGCTTCGCAGGGCAGGCTCCACAACGAGCCTTGAGGGCTCCGCGTCCTTCTTGGTCCCCGTTAGACTCGCCCGATGATCCGCTCCCGCGTCCAGCGCCCATTTTTATTCTTCCTAACCCACGGTGCCTTTGCTGCCTTGGCGCTCATGACCGCCCTGACCTGGCCAGCTCAAGCACAAAGTACCCCTCAATCCACGCTGCCCCGTCCCGTCCTGCAAACCCTGCAGCAAGCCCAAGTCCCACCTTCTGCCCTGAGCGTACTGATCGCCCCACTGCCCAGTGGCTCAGCTTCCGGGGGCACCCAACCAAGGCACTTGTCGCACCACGCCCAAGCCAGCGTCAACCCGGCATCGGTCATGAAGCTGTTCACCACCTATGCGGGTTTGAGCCTGCTGGGGCCTGACCACGTCTGGCGCAACCGGGTGTACACCGACGGCCCGGTGCGCGATGGCGTGCTGCAGGGCAACCTGGTCGTGCGCGGCAGCGGCGACCCCAAGTTGGTGGTCGAGCGTCTGCACGAGCTGTTGGCCCAAGTGCGCGCAGCGGGCGTGCGCGAGGTGCGCGGTGACATCGTGCTCGACCGCAGCGTGTTCGACGTGCGCGAGCGCAGCGAGCCCTTTGACGACGAACCGCTGCGGCCCTACAACGTGGGGCCAGATGGGCTGCTGCTCAACTTCAAGGCGGTGGTCTACAAATTCACCCCCGATGCCGCCAGGGGTCAGGCGCAGGTGCGCTTTGAGCCGCCATTGGCGGGCTTTTCTGCCCCCACACAACTGCCGCTCAGCCAAGCCCCGTGCAGCGACTGGCGTCGTCAACTGCAGGCCGACTTCAGCCAACCGCAGCAGGTGAGGTTTGCGGGCCGCTACCCGGCCAGCTGCGGCGAGCGCGAATGGCCCGTGGCCTACCCCGAGCCCGAGGCCTATGCGCCGCGTGTCATGCAGGCCATGTGGCTGGGTGTGGGTGGACAACTCACTGGGCAGGTGCGCTACGGCGCTCGCCCGGCATCGGCCAAGCTGCTGCTGGAATCGCCCTCCTTGCCCTTGTCCGAGATCATCCAGGACATCAACAAATTCTCGAACAACGTGATGGCGCAGCAGCTGTACTTGACGCTGTCGAGCGAGCTGGGCGCACCCGGTCGCTTTGAGGCTTCGCGCTTGCGCCTGTCGCAATGGTGGCGTCAAGGCTTTACCGGGCATGAAGAACCCGTGCTGGACAACGGCTCTGGTTTGTCGCGCAGCGAGCGCAGCACGGCGCAGGCCCTGACCGCCTTGCTGCAGGCCGCGCACGCCAGCCCGCACGCCCGGCACTTTGTAGACTCTCTGGCCATTGCAGGGGTGGATGGCACCGCCGCCCGCCTGAAAGACCGCAGCCCGCAGTCGCCCGTGATCGGCAAGGCTTGGCTCAAAACCGGCTCGCTGCGCGACGTGGCCTCGGTGGCCGGTTATGTGCAGGGCCAAAGCGGTCAGCGCTACACCCTGGTCGCGGTGCTGCACCACCCCAACGCCCAGCAGGCGCGGGCAGCGCTGGACCAGTTGCTCGAATGGACGGTGCGCGACAAAGATGCCCTGGCCAGCCCGAGCACTCCCCATGCGAAACGCCAGTCTGCACAAAAACAGGCCACCGAGCGCCCCTGAGCGCACTGCCCCCTTCACCACAACACACCACCGAACATGAACCTGATCGACTGGGTCGGCTCTTTGGCCGCCATATTGACCACCGCCAGCTTTGTGCCCCAGGCCTGGCACACCTTCCGCACCCGCGACGTGAGCGGCATTTCATTGAGCATGTACAGCCTGTTCACCGCAGGGGTGGCGCTGTGGCTGGTCTATGGCGTGCTGATGGTGGCTTGGCCCATCATCATCGCCAACGTCATCACCACCAGTTTGGCCCTGATGATTTTGGTAATGAAGTTGCGCTACCGCTGAACACTTTCCCTTTTGCACAAATAGATGAAAAATCGGTGAATACCCCCATGGTTTGAATTGCATGGCTGGACTAAAGTTAAAAAAGAACGATTGTTCTTTTTTCATCCAATGGAGACAAACCATGAAAACATTGAAGTACGGCATCTCGATTTTGGGTGCAGCGCTGCTGGCCGCTTGCGGCGGTAGCGACTCACCCCACGGCGCACTGATCGATAACCCTGTTTTGCTGGGCACTCTGACCAAAGCCCAGCTCGACAGTGGCCCTCTGGTGGGATTGAGTGGGGCAGCACAATGCGATGTCAAGGTGGTTTCCCTCAACTATGTGACCCCCGGCGTCAGGGGTGAGAGCTCCAATGCATCCGGTGTTTTGTTGCTGCCATCGGGCGCTGGTTGCACCGCTGCTGCGCCTTTGGTGGCCTATGCCAAAGGCACCGACGTGCAAAAACCCCGCACACTGGCCAACCCGGCAGACGGCGAGACCTTCTTGCTGGCGGCCATGTACGCCGGCCAGGGCTATGCCGTGGTGGCCACCGACTACCTGGGCTTTGCCAAGTCCAATTACAGCTTCCACCCCTATTTGCACGCGGACTCCGAAGCCACCTCGGTCATTGACTCGATTCGCGCTGCACGCAACGCCGTGGGCTCACAAGGCGCGAGCCTCAATGGCAAGGTCATGCTGACCGGCTACTCACAAGGGGGTCACGCCTCCATGGCCGCACACCGTGCGATTGAAAAGAGCTTGTCCTCCGAGATCAACGTGGTCGCAGGCGCGCACTTGGCTGGGCCGTACAACCTGTCGGGTTCGATGAAACTCACAGAGGCCATTGCGGGTTACCAGTTCTTTGTGCCTTATTTGGTGACCGCCTGGCAAAAGATTTACGGCAATTTGTACAGCGATGTCAAAACCGCCTTCAAGGCCCCCTACGCCGACTGGATTGAGAGCTTGCTGCCCAACTCCACCTTGAACTACACCACCCTGGTGACCAGCGGAAAACTGCCGGGCATCAACGGTGAAACACCCAACCAGGCCCGCGATGCCTTGTTCCAGACGGCGTTCAGCAGTGATATTTTGACCAACCCCAACAACACCACGTTCTTGGCCGCCAAAAAGAACGACTTGCTGGACTGGACACCCAAGTCGCAACTCATGCTGTGCGGCGGCAGTGGCGACCCCACCGTGCCACCTGCCATTCACCAGGTCGTTATGAAGAAAGCCTTTGACGACAAAAACTTAAGCAACGTGACTTCGGTCGATGTGGACCCGTTTATCGTGAGCACTTACGGCCCTGTCACGCTAGAAAACGCCGCCACCTACTACGGCAATTACCACGGCACTTACGAGCCACCGTTTTGCCATGCACAAGCCAAAGGACTGTTTGATAAGGTGAAGTAAACCGCCAAGCCTCCAACAACAAGGCCCGTACATTGCGGGCCTTGTTTTTTGAAAAAGACTAAAGCCTCACGCCGCAGCCCGCTGCAACCTGTCCCGCACGCCTTCCCACTCGGGCGTATCGGGCGGCAGTTGCACCCAAATTTGGGTCACACCCCGGGCGTCCAGGTCACGCAGCACACTGAACAAGTCGTGCGCGGCTTGCCCGGCCGTGGTGGCTTGCTGAAGCCACAGCACCCCGGCACCAAAGCCTTCATCGCTTGCTGGACGCTTGGCTGACCAAACCCCCAGGTTGTTGGCATGCGGCCCCAAAGCTTGCAGCTTGTGGAGGATGTCAGCCGCCGTCATCAGGCGCACTTTGGCGCGTGGTGCATAGTGCGACTCAAGCGTGCCCGAGGCGCGGGGGGCGGGCTGGCCCAGCAACGCTTGCGGCGCATCCTTGTCCAGCACGATTCGGCCACAAGCCGCTTCAATTTGCCCGCGCGTGATGTGCCCCGGGCGCAGCAACACGGGTTCGCCCCGTGTGCAGTCGATGATGGTGGACTCGATGCCCACGTCGCATTCGCCGCCGTCGAGAATCAACAAATCAGAGCCCAGCTCGGACTGCACATGGGCAGCCGTGGTGGGGCTCACGCGGCCAAAACGGTTGGCGCTGGGGGCCGACACACCCCACACGCCCAGCGGCAGGCAGGCCAGCAGCAAAGCCTGCGCCACCGGGTGTGAGGGGCAACGCAAACCGATCGAGTCTTGCCCCCCAGCCGAAGCCGTGGCCACGCCACTCTGGCGCGGCAGGATCAAGGTCAATGGGCCAGGCCAAAAGGCGGCCATCAAACACTGCGCAAACTCGGGCACTTGCGCTGCAAACAGCGCAACCTGCTCCACACTGGCCACATGCACGATCAGGGGGTGGTCGGCCGGGCGGCCCTTGGCCACAAAAATTTGTGCCACCGCCGCGTCGTCGGTGGCGTTGGCCGCCAAACCATAAACAGTCTCAGTCGGTAAACCAACCAACTGACCGTCACGCAAAGCTTGTGCAGCCTGCGCGATGGCTGTCTCCGAGGCACTCAGGATCATGGTGGTCTTTAAAACGCTTCAATGCCCAGCAGCGCGGCCGCTTGCAATGCCGTGGCCCGAACCGTCTCGGCTGTGGCACCCGTGATGTTGAGGTGCCCCATCTTGCGTCCAGGCCGGGCCGACAACTTGCCATACAAATGCAAGTGCGTGCCAGGCAGCGCCAGCACCTGGCTCCAGGCAGGGCTGGTCAGGCCTTTGCCGGTGGGGGTGGGCTCGGGCCACAAGTCGCCCAACAAGTTGAGCATGATGGCCGGGGAATGTTGGCGCGGTGGCGTCAGCGGCAAGCCCGCCAAGGTGCGCACCTGCAGCTCAAACTGAGACTGGTCACAGGCGTTCATCGTGTAGTGGCCGCTGTTGTGGGGGCGGGGGGCCATCTCGTTGACAACCCACTGGCCGCCCTCCAGGATGAAAAACTCCACGCACAGCACGCCCACGTAGTGAAGGCCCTCGGCAATGGCGCGGGTAGCGGCCACCACCTGTGCGGCCAAATCTGCAGGCACTGCACCTTCGTACACGCTGGTCACGGCCAAAATGCCGTCGCGGTGCAAATTCGATTGCACCGGAAAATTCACCATCTGCCCATCGGCACCACGCGCCACGATGACCGAACATTCGGCCTGCAGAGGCAGCATTTTTTCGAGCACACAGGGCACGTTTTTGAGCTCATCCCAAGCGGCAGCCAACTCTTCACGGGTCTTGACCCGGATCTGGCCTTTGCCGTCGTATCCCATGCGGGTGGTCTTCAAAATACCGGGCAGTAAATCCTCGCCCACGGCAGCCAGCTGCGCAGGGTTAACGATGACGGCGTGAGGGGCCACCGGCACACCGCAGCGCACAAAGTGAGCTTTTTCGGCGGCGCGGTCTTGCGCAATCGCCACAGACTCGGACGCCGGGGCCACCGGGCGGTGTGCGCCCAAGGTCACCAAGGCCGGTGCGGGCACGTTTTCAAATTCAGTGGTGATGGCGGCGCAGCGCTGCATGAGCTGCGCCAAGCCCTGCTCGTCCAAATAATCGGTCTGAATGTGGTGATGGCTCAGCCGCCCGGCGGGACTGGCGGCGTCAGGGTCCAGCACCGCGGTGAAGTAGCCCATGGCCTGCGCTGCGTGCACGAACATGCGGCCCAACTGACCACCCCCCATCACGCCCAAAGTGGCCATCTGGCCATTGACCATGGAGCCCGGCAAAATGGCGCGGCTCATGCGGCCCCCCCTGGAGGAAGCGTCATGGCACGGGCCATGGCGGTTTGCTCGGCGCGAAAAGCCTCGAGCTTTTGGCGCAGGGCCGGGTCGTTGTTGGCCAACATGGCCACGGCAAACAAAGCCGCATTGGCCGCACCGGCTGCGCCAATGGCAAAGGTGGCGACCGGCACACCCTTGGGCATTTGCACAATGCTGTGCAGCGAATCCACGCCCGACAGGGCTTGGGTCTGCACCGGCACGCCCAGCACCGGCACCACGGTCTTGGCCGCGATCATGCCCGGCAGGTGGGCCGCACCGCCAGCACCCGCGATGATGGCCTGCAAGCCTCGCTCGGACGCTGTTTGTGCATAGACAAACATATCGTCGGGCATTCTGTGGGCCGAAACCACGCGGGCGTCGTGGGGGATGCCAAACTGTTGGAGAATCTGGACTGCGTGCTGCATGGTGTCCCAGTCGGAGCTGGAACCCATGACGACGCCGATGAGCGCTTGAGTCATTGGGTGCTTTTTGTGATCAATCTCGAATTTTAAGGTTTCGCTTCATCCGAAGCTGAAACACAACCCGGAACACTGCCCACCATGATGGACGTCACGATACAAAACTTTGAAGCCGAGGTGATCGCCGCCTCCATGACCACGCCCGTGCTGGTGGACTTTTGGGCCCCATGGTGCAGCCCCTGCAAGTCGCTGGGTCCCGTCCTTGAAAAAGTTGAAGTGGCCTACGAGGGCCGCTTCAAACTGGTCAAAATCAACTCTGACCAGGAACAGCAACTGGCCCAGGCCTTTGGCATCAAGAGCATTCCGACCTGCGTGCTGGTGATGAACGGCCAGCCGGTCGATGGTTTCATGGGCGCTTTGCCCGAGGGTCAGGTCAAACAGTTTTTGGACAAACACTTGCCCGCCGAGGGTGAACTGCAAGCCCAAGCCGCCGCCCAAGAAGCCCAAGAGCATCTGCAAGCGGGTGACGCAGACAGCGCCCGCGCCAGCCTGGAGCAAGCCTTGGCCACCGACCCTGGCAACGACGATGCGCGTTTTGACCTGGTCAAACTGCTGATCGGCGAGGGCGAACTGCCCGAAGCCGCCGCCTTGCTGGCCCCCGCCATGGCCCGCATCCCGGTGCCCTTGCGCTTTGAGGCGCAAACCCAGTGGCTCAAGGCGCTGGAGTTTGTGACCAACGATCCGCGTGGTCAGTGGGACTTGGACCAGTTTGACGCCTTGATCGCCCAGAACAAGCGTGACTTTGAAGCCCGTTTTGCCAAAAGCCGTCTGCTGATCGCGATCGGCCAATGGGAAGCGGCCATGGACGAATTGCTGGAAATCATCATGCGCGACAAGAAGTGGGACGACGAAGCCCCACGCAAAACCTTTGTTGCACTGCTGGAGTTGATGACCCCCCCCAAATCCAAAGCACAAGCCGCCACCGGCAAGTCGGCTGGTGGCATCGAGTTGATGGGCAAAGCCGCCATGCAAGAAGACCCATTGCAGGCCATGATCTCCAGCTACCGGCGCAAGCTGAGCATGGCGCTGAACTGAGCCCTGTCGACCTCGGTGCAGGCCCCACAAATGGCAGTCAATCCCCCGTAGGAGCGACGCCCTCGTCGCGATCACCCTTGCAGACCACCCCCCATCGCCCCGAGGGCGGGGCTCCCACAAAGGCCAAGCACGCCCCCCGTAGGAGCGACGCCCTCGTCGCGATCACCCTTGCAGACCACCACCCATCGCCCCGAAGGCGGGGCTCGCACAAAATGCACAAACGGTCGCTGCCCTCACGGGGCAACGCCGTCAGTGCGCAGGCCCCGCCTGGCGTTCGATGGCCATGCGCAGTGACGTCAGCAAGCCCAGGGCCATGAGCACCTCGCCCACCACAAACATGGGGCCAACCAGCAAACCCACGATGTCGTCGGCAAAAGCGGGTTTTTTGCCCTCAAAGTAATGGCCAACAAACTGGATGATCCAGCCGACCACAAACAAGGCCAGACCTGCCTGCCAGGCCAGCAGCCCAGCAGCTGCGGCCAAGGGCACCAAACCATGGGCGCATGCGATGAGCAGGCCATTGACCAAGGTGGTGGCCACGCCCAGCAGCACGACGCCCCGAGTCAAATACCACAGGCTCGTCAGCCCCCACATGCACCAAGCTGCGCTCAGCATCCAACCGCCCCACACCCAGGTCGGCTGGGTCAGCATCATGCCAATGGCCATGAAGATCAGAGGCACCCCCAGCAAGTGGGTGGCGATGTTGCGCCGGTCGCGGTGGTAGTGGGCGTACTGCACCATCAGTGCTGAAGCGGATCGCAAAAAACTCATCCTGGGGTCTCCTTTTTTTCTCATGCATTGGCGGTGATTGATCAGCTGGTGCTTGGCGCGTTTCAAACGACTTCAAGGTGCATTGATGTGTGCATCGCCCCGTTCGGCTGCCGATCAGCTCTGGCAGCACCACGGCTCAGGCCATCAGCTTGGTCATGGCTTCTTCGTACTTGGCCGCTGTTTTCTCGATCACTTCACGCGGCAGACGTGGTGCAGGCGGGGTCTTGTCCCAAGGCTTGCCGTTGATCTGGGCGGTTTCCAGCCAGTCGCGCAAAAACTGTTTGTCGTAGCTGGGCGGGTTGGCGCCTTCCGCATAGCTGTCAGCCGGCCAGTAGCGCGATGAATCGGGCGTCAGCACCTCGTCCATCAGCACCAGGGTACCGTCGGCGTCCAAGCCAAACTCGAACTTGGTGTCGGCAATGATGATGCCCTTGGTCGCGGCAATGTCGCGCGCCGCCTTGTACAGGGCAATGCTGATGTCTTTGATGCGACCAGCCAGATCGGCACCGACCATGGCCACAGTCTGCTCAAACGTGATGTTTTCGTCGTGCTCGCCCACCGCCGCCTTGGCTGCGGGCGTGTAGATGGGCTCGGGCAAACGGCTGGCATTCTTCAGCCCTACGGGCAGCTTCACACCGCACACGGCTTGGCTGTCTTGATACTCTTTCCAGCCGCTACCGGCCAGATAACCGCGCACCACCGCTTCAACCGGGATGGGTTTCAAGCGCTTGACCAGCATGGAACGGCCCACAACCTGCGGCACTTCGTCAGCGCTCACCACACTTTCGGGCGCTTCGCCCGTCAGGTGGATCGGGCAGATGTTCAGGCCTTTGGGGCCCAGCTGGTCAAACCAAAAAAGCGCCATTTGTGTGAGCAGCACACCCTTGCCCGGAATCGGCTCACCCATGATCACGTCAAACGCGCTGATGCGGTCAGACGCCACCATGAGGATGCGGTCGTCCCCCACCGCGTAGTTGTCGCGCACCTTGCCACGGGCCAGCAAAGGCAGGGACGTAAGTGCTGAGGTGTGGAGGGCAGAAGTCATGGCAAAAACAGTCCAACAAAAAAGAAAAAAGGCCCGTTGAACACACAACGGGCCATTCGGTCTGATTATCGCAGGCTCAGTTCACCACTTGGGCCAGTTCACCCCGGGCATAACGTGCCGCCACGACCTGCAAGGTATCCCCCTTGATCTTGGCTGCCTGGCCTTCACAGTTGAACTCCAGGTAGCGCTGTTTGCAAATTTGCTTGGCCGCTTCGCGGGCGGGTTTGAGCCATTCGCGGGCATCAAACTTGTCTGGATTTTCAAACAAAAACTTGCGCACGGCAGCGGTCATGGCCAAGCGAATGTCGGTGTCGATGTTGATCTTGCGCACGCCGAACTTGATGGCTTCCTGGATTTCCTCGACCGGCACGCCGTAAGTTTCCTTCATCTGGCCGCCGTACTGGTTGATCAGGGCCAACAGGTCTTGCGGCACGCTGGACGAACCGTGCATGACCAAATGGGTGTTGGGAATGCGGGCGTGGATTTCTTTCACGCGGCTGATGGCCAAAATGTCACCCGTAGGCTTGCGGCTGAACTTGTAAGCACCGTGGCTGGTGCCAATCGCAATGGCCAGCGCGTCCAAGCCAGTGGCTTTGACGAACTGCGCGGCTTCTTCGGGGTCGGTCAGCATCTGGCTGTGGTCCAGCTTGCCCACCGCACCAATACCGTCTTCTTCACCGGCTTCGCCCGTCTCCAGATTGCCCAGGCAACCGAGTTCGCCCTCAACCGACACGCCCATCTTGTGGGCCATGTCCACCACGCGGCGGGTCACGTCCACGTTGTATGCAAAGTCGGCCGGGGTCTTGCCGTCTTCGAGCAAGGAGCCATCCATCATGACCGACGAAAAGCCCAGGTCGATGGCGCCTTGGCAGATGGCGGGGCTTTGGCCATGGTCCTGGTGCATGACCAATGGAATATGGGGCCATTGCTCGGTGGCGGCCAAAATCAGGTGCTTGATGAAAGGCTCACCGGCGTATTTGCGCGCCCCGGCACTGGCTTGCAAGATGACCGGCGCACCGACTTCGTCGGCAGCGGTCATGACGGCCTGGACCTGCTCCAAGTTGTTGACGTTGAAAGCTGGAATGCCGTAACCGTTGGCGGCGGCGTGGTCCAGCAGCTCGCGCATTGAAACGAGTGCCATGTTGGTGTGTCCCGGGGAAGTTGAAAATTCACACAAGCCGACCTGCACCCGGCTTGTAACTTCCATAATTTTACGCCGCCACACCATGGGCCTGAGTGGCACGGGGTGCTTTCAAAGCGCTGCCGGTTCAAACCCGAAAGTGTTCGCGTGCCAAGGTTTTGAGTTCGTCATCGGTCTTGACACTTTTACAGGCCACAGCCCAAAGGTCAAAGGCACCCGGCCGGGCCAGCGTGGCAACCCAGGGAAAGCCGCAGGCATTGAGCGTGCCGCGCAACACTTTTTCGGTGAAGCCACAGCGGTGGGCCATGAACAAATTGCCTGCCCCCATGTAGTTTCTGTGGCCGTACAGGATGTCGATGGGGGCAATGGGGCCGGCCGGTGACTCGTAAGCCGTCTCGGTCAATTTGTCCTCGGCCACCAGCGCGCACACCGACTTCAGGTCTGGACAGGTGATGACGCAAAAACCGTCATCGGCCAGCACGCGCACAAATTCGGCCAGCGCCGCAGGCACTTCGTGCGGGTAAAGGTGTTCGATGTTGTGGCTCGAAAAAATGGCGTCGACCGACCGGTCCTGGACTTGAGACATGTCGGTCATGGTGCCGATGATGTCGGGCTGCACCGAGGGGTCGATGTCCAGACGCCATTCTTGCCAGTGACCGTTGTTAAAGCCCGGGGTGGTGTGTTCGAGGCGGGCATGACCTGGGCCGACGTGCAAGAGTTTTTTCATGGTGGATAAACGTGAGAAAAATTCAATTAATGTACTTTTTAATGATAAATAAAACTATATGTACAAAACAATACACAAACTACAGACAGATTTAGCTGTAAATTAGCTACAAAGATAAATTTGGGTCATTAATGAACGATTCATCCAACGAAACGAACACCACATCGGGTTTGGAAGAGGGTCATGCCGCATTCAAAAACGGTGACTGGGCGCAGTCACTGGCCATGGCCACACAATTTTTGGAACACCACGACAACCCGACCGCGGGCTGGATGTTGAAAGCACGCAGTTTGGTGCAACTCGGTCAATGGGATGCGGCACACGAGGCGTTTGCACAAGTTCTTCAGGAGGCCCCGACTGATTACAACGCTTGGCTGGAAAGCGGGCATTTGCACTTTGAGCAAGGCGCCTTCGCACAAGCCAGCACCGCCTACGAACAGGCGCTGGCCATATCCCACCAACGGTTTGAGGCGCATTTGGCGCTGGCGCGGGTAGCGCTCGTCAAGGGTCAGCAGGCCCTGGCCGAACGCGCCTATGCCCAGGCCATCCTGGCGGCCCAAGGCGTGGACGTACCCACACAGCGCCAAGTGCATTGGCGCATGGGCCAGTACCTGCTGGCGACGGGACACGCCCAAGAGGCCACCGTGAGTTTTTCGGATGCCTTGCTGTGGCTCACGGATGTGAACAAACCCGCTGCGCGCAACCATGTGGCCGAAGTGCAAATGGATTGGGCCTGTGCCTTGATGCTTTTAGACCAACAAGAACGCGCCCTGCAATTGTTCACATCGGCAGCGGCCATGGCGTCACAAGAAAACACCATGACGCGCTTGGCTGTGCTGAACCATCAACACCGCTTTGAGTCAGAAGCGTTGGCCATAGCAAGGCGGTGCGTGCAATTGTTTCCACACAGCGCCGGTGCTCACTTGAATCTGGCGAATTTGTTGATGGAAAGCGGGCAATTGCCAGCGGCCGAAGAGGTCTTGGCGAAAGCCGAAAGCCTGGGGTCCCTGCCCTGCGCAAAAGACCTGCGGGCTGCATTGGCCTCCAAACTCGGTATGCCCCAATGACTTCACCTTTGACCGTGAATTGACACTTTTTGGGGATGGCGCTGCCAACGTTGCGGCGCGTCCGGTTTCACGCCAGCTGCCACAACTCGGCGCTCCATGGGGCTCCGAGTTACATAAAAGCAACTGGTCGCGCTCAGGCCACTTTGCAGATTTTCAGCATGTTGGTGCCCCCCGGTGAGCCCATGGGCTCGCCGCAAGTGATGGCATAGACATCGCCCGTGCTGACAATGCCGCGATTTTTCAGATGCGTCTCAGCCTCGGCCAAAGCGGTGTCACGGTCTGCACTGGTGTCCATCAGCAAGGGGCGCACGTTGCGGTAAAGCGCCATCTTGCGCTGCGAAGTCAGCTTGGTGGTCAAGGCATAAATCGGAATGTGAACCCGGTGGCGGCTCATCCACAAGGCGGTCGAGCCCGACTCGGTCATGGCCACAATGGCTTTGGCCCCCAAGTGGTGTGCGGTGAACAGCGCCCCCATGGCGATCGACTGGTCGATGCGGCTGAAAGTTTGACCCCGGAAATCGGCATCAAGCTGCACGTCTTCGGCGCTTTCGGCGGCCTCGCAAATCTTGGCCATTTCTTCCACCGTCTCCAGCGGGTATTTGCCCGCAGCGGTTTCAGCGCTCAGCATCACGGCGTCGGTGCCATCGAGCACGGCGTTGGCCACGTCCGAAACCTCGGCGCGGGTGGGCACCGGGTTGGTGATCATACTTTCCATCATCTGGGTGGCGGTGATGGCGACTTTGTCGTGGATTTTGGCCAGCTTGATCATCCGTTTTTGCAGGGCGGGCACGGCAGCGTTGCCCACTTCCACGGCCAAGTCGCCACGGGCAACCATGATGCCGTCGCTGGCTTTGAGAATGGCTTCAAGGTGGGGAATGGCTTCGGCGCGCTCAATCTTGGCAATCAAGCCCGGTTTGTGGCCGTATTCAGCACCGGCCACGTTGCACAGCTGCCGGGCCATTTCCATGTCGGTGGCGTTTTTGGGAAAGCTCACCGCCACATAATCGGCGCGCAGACTCATGGCGGTTTTGATGTCATCCATGTCCTTGGCGGTCAGAGCCGGGGCCGTCAGGCCACCGCCTTGCTTGTTGATGCCCTTGTTGTTGGACAGCTCGCCGCCCAACTTGACGGTGGTGTGCACCTGCTCGCCCTTGACGGCGTTAACGGTGAGCACAATCAGGCCGTCATTGAGCAACAACACGTCGCCAGCCTTCACGTCGCGGGGCAGCTCTTTGTAATCGAGTCCCACACCTTGCAGGTCACCGGGCTCGGTGCGCGAGGCGTCCAACACAAAGGGCTCGCCCGGCGTCAGCATGACTTTGCCTTCGGCAAACTTGCCCACGCGAATTTTGGGACCTTGCAAATCGGCCATGATGGCCACTTCTCGGCCCGCCCGTTGCGAGGCCTCACGCACCAAACGGGCACGGTCCACATGGTCTTGTGCCTTGCCGTGGCTGAAGTTGAGCCGAACCACGTTCACCCCAGCGCGGATCATGGCCTCAAGCAGTGCGGGATCGCTGGAGGCAGGGCCTAAGGTGGCAACAATCTTGGTGGCGCGACGAGGCATTGATGATCTCCGTGTTATTCGGATTCAATTCTCACACGGAATCGCTTACAAGTCGGTTCTTTCGGCGCAGCTCAAGGGTCAAAACAAGGGGCAAAGTGCGCCACCCTGCCGTCCAGGCCGCGCCCTTTTGAAAGCAAGTTGACATGTTGATCCTGCAAGATAACGCCTGTTTCCCTTTGCAAACCCCCTGAATTGATTTTTGTCAGCCCAAAAAAATGCCGGGCAGACTAAACTCACTGCTGAGCGATTTACACACAAGCGTCATGACTGCCTTACACACCCCTCACGCCGATCAGCCCATTGCCTTGGACCAACCCCTGCCGCACCGCAAGACTTTGCGCGAGTGGCTGACTCCTTTGTCGTCACGCAGCACCGTGCGTGCCTTTGTTCTGTTGGTGCTGGACTACGCTTTGTTTTTTGCCTTGATCACCGGCACCATCGCACTGGATTCGGTCTGGCTCAAAGTGCTGTGTGCACTGGCAGCCGGTTTTGTGATCGGCCGCCTGTTCATCATTGGCCATGACGCTTGCCACCAAAGCCTGACGCCCCGGCGTGAACTCAACAAAGTGTTGGGCCGCATCGCCTTTTTGCCCTCGCTCACCCCCTACAGTTTGTGGGACACCGGCCACAATGTGGTGCACCACGGTTACACCAACCTCAAAGGCGTGGATTTTGTCTGGACCCCACTCACCGCCACCGAGTTTGAAGCGCTCAGCCCCATGCAAAAGCTCCTGGAGCGCGCCTACCGCAGCGGCTGGGCACCGGGTCTGTATTACATGATCGAAATCTGGTGGAAACGCGAGTTTTTCCCCAACAAAACCCACATGCCCACACGCCGTCCGATTTTTTTCAAGGACAGTCTCTTGGTCACCCTCTTTGCTGCCGTGTGGATCGCGACCATCTCCGCCGCTGCTGTATTCACCGGCCAATCGGTTTGGCTGACCTTGTTGCTGGGCTTTGTGGTGCCCTTTTTCTTTTGGAACACCATGATTGGTTTTGTGGTTTATGTGCACCACACCCACGTCAAAGTGTCATGGCACGACAACAAGGCCGCCTGGACCAAGGCCGCACCTTTCGTCTCGACCACCGTGCATCTGACCTTCCCCTTCAACATCGGCGCGATGATGCACCACATCATGGAGCACACGGCCCACCATGTGGACATGAGCGTGCCGCTGTACCGCCTCAAGCAAGCGCAGGCCAAGCTCGAAGAAATGCTGCCTGGCCGCATCATCGTGCAGCCCTTCTCCTGGAAGTGGTATTTTGAGACCGCCAAAAACTGCAAGATGTACGACTTCACCCGTGAGTGCTGGACCGACTTCAAAGGCAATATGACCAGCCCGGTGCGCGGCAACTTGCCGACTGCGGCTCAGGTCTGATTGGGGCTGCGCCACGTGCTGAGGCCGCCGCTCCCTCACAGGGATTCCTTTTCGACGGCGTGATTGAAATTGTGGGAGCCCCGCCCTCGGGGCGATGGTCAGCGGACTGCGAAGGCCCATCGCGGCGAGGGCGCCGCTCCCACATCAGCTGTTGACTCAACTGGCCGCGCGTTGGGCCAATATTTCAAAGGCAGGCAAGGTCTTGCCTTCCAGGATTTCCAGGAACGCGCCACCGCCCGTGGAGATGTAGCCCACCTGCTTTTCAATGCCGTATTTGGCAATCGCCGCCAGCGTGTCGCCGCCCCCCGCAATGCTGAAGGCGCTGGAGTCGGCAATGGCCTGAGCGATGACCTTGGTGCCGTTTTCAAAGGCAGCGAACTCAAACACGCCCACCGGGCCGTTCCAAACAATCGTGCCGGCCTGCTTGAGCTGAGCGGCTAGCTTGGCAGCGGTTTCAGGGCCAATGTCCAAAATCATGTCGTCGTCGGCCACCTCGGTGGCTTTCTTGACCGTGGCCACGGCATCGGACGCAAAGGTTTTGGCGGTCACCACATCGGTCGGAATCGGCACTTCGGCACCACGGGCCTTCATGGCCTCGATCACGGCTTGGGCTTCCCCCACCAAATCGGCTTCGGCCAGGCTTTTGCCGATCTTCAAGCCCGCCGCCAGCATGAAGGTGTTGGCAATGCCACCGCCCACAATCAGCTGGTCCACGTTTTTCGACAAGCTCTTCAAGATGGTCAGCTTGGTGCTGACTTTGCTGCCCGCCACGATGGCGGCCAATGGGCGTTTGGGGTTGGCCAGCGCTTGGCCGATGGCATCGATCTCGGCCGCCAGCAAAGGGCCGGCGCAGGCGATGGGCGCAAACTGGGCGATGCCATAGGTGGTGCCCTCGGCGCGGTGCGCCGTGCCAAAAGCATCGTTGACGTAGATGTCGCACAGGGCCGCCATCTTGCGGGCCAGATCTTCGTTGTTCTTTTTCTCGCCCTTGTTGACGCGGCAGTTTTCGAGCAAAACCACTTGGCCGGGGGCCACGGTCACGCCGTCGACCCAGTTGGCGACCAGCGGCACCCCATTTTCATAAGGGTGGCCAAGCAGCTCACCCAAACGCTTGGCCACTGGGGCCAGCGAGTCTTCGGCTTTGAACTCGCCTTCGGTCGGACGCCCCAAGTGCGAGGTCACCATCACGGCCGCACCAGCCGCCAGCGCCATCTGGATGCAGGGCACGCTGGCGCGGATGCGGGTGTCTTCGGTGATGCTGCCGTCGTCGGCTTGCGGCACGTTCAGGTCAGCGCGGATGAACACGCGTTGCCCGGCAGCCTGGCCGTTGGCGCACAAATCAGAAAAACGGATGACATTCATGGTGAAAAAGGTCCTGTAAGAGCGGCAATTGCCCGTGATTTTAAAAGCCATCAAGACTTGGTTTCAGCACTCGGAGCGGGATCGTGTGCAAAACAAGTCTGGCAATAAGCCCAGCCCTGGCTGGCCAGCATCGGCGCGCAGCGCAGGGCTTGCTAGAGATGGGCAAACCCGACTTACCAGCCCCAGCCCACATGCAATGGCAAATACACCGCCATGCCCGCCACAATGGTGATCAGCACATCGCGCCGCCAAAAGTAAGCCAGCATACCCACCACAGCCGCGTACAAACGAGCGTCTTGCCAAGTGCTGACCAGCTCGCCCTGCACGGTGATGATTTCGGGAATGACCACGGCCGACAGCGCGGCAATGGGCGCGTATTGCAAGCCGCGCTGGGCCCAGTGCGGCAGCTGCCAGGCATGGCTGGAGATGAAAAAGAAACTGCGGGCGACCACCGTGACCACCGCCAAACCCACAATGACGGCCAGTGTCCAGACATCGGTGTCGTTCATGCGGCCACCTTGGGTGCAGGACGGATTTTTTCGACCGTCAGGCACAAAATCACCGCCACCGCAATCGCCACCACAATGTTGAGCTTGAGCGGCAAGTGGTAAGCCACCACCGCCGCCGCGCCGGCCACAGCGGCCGACAAGATGCGCATGCGTGAACTGGCCAGCGAGCATTGAATGCCGAGCAGGCACAAAATGCCCGCAAAGCCCAAGCCCCATTCGGGTGGGATCAGGTTGGCCAGGCCCACGCCCGACAAACTGGCCACGATCCAGCTGCCCCAGTTCAGGAAATAGTTGCCCGCCAGATAGGCCTCTTGCCCCGTGCGCTCATCATCGGTGACACCGGGATGCGGATAGTGACGGGTAAACAGCACATACGTGATGTCTGCGGTGAAATAGCCGTGGCACATGCGCTGCCAGCGCGGCAAATGCATGAGGTAGGGCCTCAGGTGCAGGCTGAACACCACAAAGCGCAAGTTCACGCAAAAACCGGTGGCCAAAATCACCCAGGCCGGGGCACCAGCGACCAAAAGGGGAATGGCCGCCAATTGCGAACTGCCCGCGAACACCAGCAAGGTCATGGCCACCGCCTCGAAGACGCTCATGCCCGACTTGACCATGGCCACGCCCGTCATCATGCCCCAAGCCGCCACACCGGGCGCTTGCGGAGCCAGGTCGCGCAGGCCTTGCCAAAACTCAGCGCGGCGGTAGAGCGTGGGCCGGAAAAACATCAGGCCGCCAAACGCTGGCCGGGCTGCAAGGGGCATCCGCGCAAAAAGTCGGCAGCGCCCAAACGCTTGCCGCCCGGGCGTTGCAACTGGGTCAGGCACAACACCCCTTCACCACAGGCCACACGCACGCCTGAGGCATCGGCACTGAGCACGGTGCCCGCCTGCAGCTGCTGTTGGGTCACCTCGGCCACGGCTTGCCAAAGTTTGAGGGTTTCGACGCCAGAGGCGGTGGTCAGGGGCACGGTCATGCCGGGGAAAGGGTCAAATGCCCGGATGCGCCGGGCCAACACGTCGGCGCTCAATGCCCAGTCGAGCGCGGCTTCGGCTTTGTCAATTTTGTGGGCGTAGTTGACGCCTTCAGTCGGCTGAGTCTGGCGGGACAGGCGGTCCAGGGCAGCCAAGGCCTCCACAATGGCCTGCCCACCCAGAACCGCCAAGCGGTCGTGCAGCACGGCGGTGGTGTCATCTTGCGCAATGGGGCAAGACATCACCAGCAGCATGTCGCCGGTGTCCAGGCCCGCATCCATTTGCATGATGGTGATGCCCGTTTGGGTGTCGCCTGCCTCGATGGCACGGTGAATGGGGGCCGCACCGCGCCAACGCGGCAGCAAAGAGGCGTGGATATTCAGGCAACCCTTGGGCGGCAAGTCCAACACCCACTGGGGCAGGATCAAGCCATAGGCCGCCACGACCATGGCGTCGGCATGGGCAGCCAACGAAGTGTCGCGGGCGGCAGCGGCGTCTTCGGGGTATTTGCCATCCAGGCGCAAGCTGCGGGGCTGGGCCACCGGCACGGCGTGGTCCAAAGCCCATTGCTTGACGGGCGAAGGCTGCAGCTTCATGCCGCGTCCGGCGGGTCGGTCGGGCTGGGTCAACACCAGCACGATTTCGTGGCCTGCCGCGTGCAGGGCCGCCATGGCCACTTGGGCAAATTCGGGCGTGCCCGCAAAAATCAAACGCATGCCGTTCAGCGCTCGGCTTTTTGGGCTTTGATCATCTTGGTCTTGATGCGGCCTTGCTTGAGCGGCGAGAGGTATTCCACGAACACTTTGCCCTTCAAATGGTCCAGTTCGTGCTGAATGCAAATGGCCAACATGCCCTCGGCCTCAATCGTTCGGGCCTGGCCGTCACGGTCCAGCGCCGTGACCTTGATCGCCGTGGCGCGCTCCACGCCGTCGTAAATGCCAGGGACTGACAAGCAGCCCTCTTCGCCCTTGACGCGCTCGTCGTTCACCCAGGTGATTTCGGGGTTGATCAGCACCATGGGCTCGTTGCGCTCTTCCGAGGTGTCAATCACGACCAGACGCTCGTGCACATCGATCTGCGTGGCCGCCAGGCCAATGCCACCAGCCTCGTACATGGTCTCCAGCATGTCGTCGATCAAGGCATGCACTCGGGCATCGACCGCTTGCACGGGTTTGGCCACCTTGTGCAGGCGGGGATCGGGGTAGCAAAGAATCGGGAGCAGGGCCATGGCATCACAAAGGATTGAAAATCAGGGCTGTATTGTCCTCATTTTTCGGGGGCGCTGCCAAAACGGTGCGCACCCCGGGCTGGGCCAAGCTCAGCGCGTCGCCGCACAAGCGGCAAAGAGATCGAGTTCAGGCTTGGCCACGCGGGTGGACACCTGCGCCAGCCCCAGCACCGAGTGGAACAAATGGTCATGCGACAAGGCCTTGGCGCTTTGCCCTTGCAGGCAGGCCATGGAGCCGCCTTGCTGCTTTTGCATGGCCAAAGACAACCACAGCACCATGGGCACATGGGTCTGCTCTTTGGGGGCCATGCTGTAGGGCATGCCGTGCAGGTAAAGGCCTTTTTCGCCCAAGGACTCGCCATGGTCCGACACGTACATCATGGCGGTGGGACGGGGCTGACTTTTGAGCCAAGCGACCGTGCTGGCCAAAAAATGGTCTGTGTAAAGAATCGAGTTGTCGTACGTGTTGACAATGTGTTCGGCTGGGCAAGTTTGCAAAGCACTGCTGGTGCATTCGGGGGTGAATTTTTTGAACGCTTGCGGCGAACGCTTGTGGTAGGCCGGGCCGTGGCTGCCCATTTGGTGCATGACCACAACGGTGCCGCGTGCACGCCTGACCGGGTCGAGTGCGGCCAGTTGTTGCGGCAACGCTTTCAACATGACCTCATCGAAGCATTCATCCTCCTTGCACAGGCCGGGCACTTGAAGGGCCTGGGTGCTCACATAGGGCACGCGGTCACACACGCCTTTGCAGCCCGACTGGTTGTCGATCCAAAGCACGGCCAAACCCGCCCGGTGCAACACATCGAGCAAACTCTCGTAACGTTCTTTGTTGCGATCATGCTTGTCTTTACCCAGGTGCGAAAACATGCAAGGCACCGAAGCTTGGGTACTGGTGCCACACGAGGTCACATCCTGAAAATAAACCAACTGGCCTTGCGCCTGCAGCTGGCGCAATTGGGGCGTGGTGTCACGCGCATAGCCACTCAAGCCAAAATTGGCCGCCCGCGCGGTCTCGCCCAACACCAAAATGATCAAAGGGGCTGCTTGTTCGGTGACAGGTGGCTTGCGCAACTGGGCATCTTCGCCCAGCGGCAACAAAGGCCGGGTGGCTTGTGCAGCCTGCCCCATCACCAAGTGGACCGAGGCGTACAAACCGTTGAGCGGATTGATCATGTATCGCAAAGGCTTGTGGTTGCGCATCAAGGACGCCATGTCCTGAAAAGCCAACCAAAACACCAGGGTCGCCACCAGCAATGCGGCCACGGCCACGGCCAGCTGTCGCCCGATCAAGGACGTCGCGCGCACCCGGCGGACCGGCTGACGCCACCACCAATACCCTGGCAGAACCACCCCCAGCAAAACACTGGCCAACATAGACCACGACAACAAATCGCGCACCTCACGCACATCGGTTTGCGCGGCATTGACCAACATGCTGGTGTCAATCACCACCCCATAGGTCAGCATGAAGTAACTGCTGGCGGTGGACATGATCAAAAAGAGCAGGCCCATGAATTTGAGCCACCGGGGCCACACCACCAAGCTCAAAAACATGGCCAACAGCCCCAAGACCACCACTAAAAAACCCAAGAAAGTGGCCGCTCCCCGCAAGCCCTGCGTTTCAGGCAAGCGCCAAATGGCGATCCAAAGGGGCAAATTGCCCACGGTGCCCAACCAAGCCGTCAGCAACAACAACAAGTGGGTCGGGTGCCAAGACTTGGCGGCTGGAGAAAATACCATTGGATAAACCATAATGCTCAATTAGCCTTGGATTTTAGTTACCCGACTTGAAACGCCTCACCGGCCCATGCCAAGCCTGCGCACCCAACCCATGATCAACCGCTGGACGTTTTACACAGGCACCTGTTTGTTGTGCCTGCTGGCCTGGGACTTTTCCGGACTTGACCAGCCCATCATGCACCTGCTGGCCGATGCACAGGGCTTTGCCTGGCGCGACAGCGCTGCACTGGAGACGATTTTCCACACCGACGCCCGCCGCCTGGCCATCTTGTTTTACCTGGGTCTGATTTGCATGTTGTTTTGGCCCTGCGGCATCTTTCGCACGGTCAGCCGCTGGCAGCGCGCCGAGGTGGTGGTGGGTATCGCACTGTCCTTGGTGGCCATCAGCGGCCTCAAGAGCATCAGCTTGACCAGTTGCCCTTGGGATTTGCAGGCGTTTGGGGGCAGCGCGCATTACGTCTCCCACTGGCAATGGGGCGTGCGCGACGGCGGTTCAGGCGCTTGCTTTCCGGGTGGGCACGCCTCATCGGCCATGGCCTTTTTGGCACTGAGCCTGCCTTGGTTGACTTCGGACGCTTTGACCCTGCAGCGCTGGGGACGGCATCTGCTGCTCGGGGTGCTGAGCCTAGGCTTGCTGCTCGGCTTGGTTCAAACCCTGCGGGGCGCGCACTACCCCAGCCACACTTTTTGGACGGGCATGATTTGCTGGCTGGTGGCCTGGGGCAACCACATGGCCTTTGGCGCATGGGCTCAACGCCACCCCGCCAAGGTTGCCTGAAATCGAACGCCCAAGCCTGCCGTAGCCAGTGGACCTGCACTGCGCGCCCCAAAAGCTGCTTGGTGATGCACGGCATTTGACCCACAATCTTCTTCAAACGGCCATCGAAGCCGATCAGGGAGACCCCATGGAACACACCCCACCCGACTTGGGTGCTTGGTTGCGGCTGTCAATGACTCACGGTGTGGGTCGCGACGCTGCCAGGCGATTGCTGGCCGCCTTCACGGAACCGGCGAACATCTTTTCACAAAACGCAGCGCAGTTGTGTCAAGTGGTGTCGGCCACACAGGCACAAGCCTTGTTGCAAGCACCCCAGGGCCTGGAGGCCCTGCTTCAGGACACCTTGGCGTGGTTGCACGCCAGCCCCGACCCCCAGGTCTCACGCGCCGTGATCACCTTGGGCGATGCGCTGTATCCAGCCGCTTTGCTGGACACGCCAGACCCCCCCTTGATGCTGTACGCCCTGGGGCAGACCCAGGCCCTGAAGGACTTCCAGCACGAACGGGCTGTGGCCATGGTGGGCAGTCGCAACCCGACACCCCAAGGCCTGATCAATGCCCGGGAATTTGCGCACAGCTTGACCGCACAAGGACTGGTGGTGGTCTCGGGCATGGCCCTGGGCGTGGACGGTGCCGCCCATGAGGGCGCTTTGCAAGGCGCAGCACCGGGCGCATTGGCCACCATCGCCTGGGTCGGCACCGGGCTGGACCGGGTCTACCCCAAACAGCACCGCGAATTGGCGCACCGCATCGCACAGCAAGGCCTTATTTTGAGCGAATACGCCTTGGGAACCCCGCCTCTGGCGCACCACTTTCCCCAGCGCAACCGCTTGATATCGGGCATGTCGCAGGCCACATTGGTGGTCGAAGCCGCCTTGCTATCGGGCTCGCTCATCACCGCCAAGCAAGCCTTGGAACAAGGCCGTGACGTGATGGCCATCCCGGGCTCCATCCATTCACCTCAAGCCAAAGGGTGCCATGCCTTGATCAAACAAGGTGCCAAACTGGTCGAATCGGCACAGGACGTGCTGGAAGAGTTGCAGCTGCCAAGCCATGCCAAAGCGCAAAGCACCGCGCAAGACCAGTCCGCTCTGGACTTGTGGGACGCAGACCCTGCGATGCTGAACGACGAAACCGCCTTGCTTGAGGCCATGGGGCACGACCCCGTCAGCCTTGACGCCTTGCAAGCACGCTGTGGCTGGCCCACTGCGCAGCTGCAAGGGCAGTTGCTGGAGTTGGAGTTGATGGGCCAAGTGGGGCGCTTGCCCGGCGGCCTGTTTCAGCGCATCGGTTCTGCTTAGTGATCCGGCCCTGTGAAGTTTGAAGTGCAAGGCCTGTTTTGGGCTCAGCGGTCAGCAATGCCACCCTTGTGAAGCCCCGCCGCCTGGGCGATGGGTGGTGGTTTGCGAGGCTATTCGCGACGAGGGCGTCGCTCCTACAGGGGGAATGCCTTGCCTTTTGTAGGAGCCCCGCCCTCGGGGCGATGGGGGGTGGTCTGCGAGGCTTTTCGCGACGAGGGCGTCGCTCCTACAGGGACATT